>JAWOIM010000208.1:0-6040 GCA_046484685.1 Chloroflexota bacterium
GTGGTTTTTTTGCTGGTGGCGCTGGTGGCTATCTGGTATTTGCCGGAGAAACGGCCGTTGGTGGTTGAGTCTGACACGCCTTGTTCTTCTAGGGTATAATGACTTTGTGGTCTACGTTACATTTGCATCAGAGGAAGAAACCTCGCAGGTCTAAAATCCGCCAGACTCCAGTAATGAAGTAATATACTAACATTTTGCTGGACAGTAATCCCTATATAAAAGGAGAGTTAGATGAGTCCTGTGACAATTCTAATTGGAATAGCAGCATTATGTTTTGGACTTTATACAGCATACTTACGGGCTACGAACCCATCCAAACTGGGTAAGTTGAAGGCAATGGAACAACAATGGGGTGGTAATACAGGCAGAACAATCCATTTAATCGCCTACTCTGTTATTCCCATTTTATTTGGTATCGTAACCATAGTAGCGGGTATCAGTGGCGTGTCGTTTTTTGGCCAGTAAAACTTAGCACACATGATTCTCGTTGCCATCCTCACTATTCGACAAGATTTCCTGGAAGAATACCATGCCTATGAGCGCCGTGCGGCTGAAATCATGGCCAAACACGGGGCCGGCATTGAAAGGACGGTTGTGGTGGAGTCCAATCCAAACGAAGCAACGTTTAAGGAAGTACACATTCTGCGCTTTCCCAATGCCGACGCCCTCAATGCCTACAAGGCCGACCCACAGCTTCTCGAGCTGGCCCCCATCCGGGAGAAACTGATCGTCCATACGGAACTCCTCGTCGGTGAGGACGGCCCTAACTATGGCGGCGTGGTCTATAGTTAAAGCGACAGAGAAAGGTGAACCCTTACCTTGAAAATAAAGGAGAAAAGCAAACAGATGGATACAAAAAAGTGGGTCACAGCTTTATTCTTTATCATCACATTTTTGGGGTTGTCCGGAATCAGCTATGGGCAAACAAATGGGTTTAGTTGCCAAGATGTGACAGAGATTCCAGTTTCGGAGTGTGAGGCATTGATCGCCTATTATAACAGCACCAATGGCGAAGCCTGGAGTTTTTATCCACCGCCTCCGGGAAGCGAATGGGTAACAAATAACCAACCCTGTAGTTGGTATGGTGTTGACTATATACTGGGTCATGTAACAGGTCTCGACTTGAGTCCAACATTCATGGAAGGAACCATTCCGCCTGAGTTAGGCAACCTTCCTTATTTAGTGAATCTATCGTTGCATTCACCTGATCTGTATGGCCCCCTCCCCCCTGAGTTAGGAAATTTGACCAGCTTGCAAACGCTAACGTTAGCTCACAATAATTTAAGCGGCCTGATTCCCGCTCAATTAGGGAATTTAACCTTGTTACAAACACTCAATCTTAGTTTCAATCAACTAAATGGTCCCCTTCCCGCCACATTAGGTCAGTTAACGAATTTAAGGCAGTTAGCGCTGACAGATAATCAGCTAACCGGTCCTATTCCGCCTGAGATTGGTAACCTTACAAGTTTAGAGGGGATTTCTCTGCACCACAATAAAATCCACGGTAATATGCCATCTACCCTGGGCAACTTATCTAACCTGGAGATTATGGATATAAGCCATAATCAACTCAGTGGCACGATTCCACCAGAATTAGGAAACCTAAACAATCTTACAGATCTAAGATTAAACCACAACTCGTTAATCGGTCCCATTCCTCTTGAGTTGGGGATGTTAGACAATTTGATTATGCTCATGCTAGACCATAACCAGCTAACTGGTCTTCTGCCACCTTCTTTAGGCAATTTGTCCAACTTGTCTTCTCTTTACTTGAATGATAACCAGCTAACTGGTCCTTTGCCGTCTGAATGGGGGAACCTCATCAATTTAGATGCGCTGCAAATTCAAAATAACCCTTTGCTTGCCGGACCATTGGCAGATTCTTTCTTAATGATAGATTTACTCACTTTTGACTTTGGAAATACCAGTGTGTGTGTACCAGATGAACCAGCCTTTATTGCCTGGTTAAGCACCATACCCACTCTTAATGATTCGGGCATTCTTTGTACACCAGCCGTCTCGATTTCTCCATCAGGGGGAACCCTGGTATCGCAGGATGGCCATACAACTATTGCATTTCCGGCAGATGCATTCGTGAATACAACCACACTTACTTACACCCAATTCATCAACTTGCCCACCGGAAATTTGGCGGGCGTCAACCGCTTTTTTAGTTTGGAAGCAACACAAAATGGCACCGTGATTACGCACACCCTCACGCCCATGACTATTACGGTGACGTATGCCAACGAGTTCCCGGTTATCAGCGGTACAGTCAAACTGTATCGAATGGAAAACAATGGCTGGACAGACGAGGGCATTAATCATATTTCTGACACGGATAATCACCTTGTCAGTGAGGCAGAATATTTGACATGGTACGCCGTTTTAGGCGACACAAATCATATCTTTTTACCGCTCATCCTGAGATCCTATGATCAAGAGTAAAATCAGCCGTAACTGCCCTATCTGACAACGGCCGATTTCGAGATCGAAGCCATTGTCGAACGCGCCCCCTATGCCAATGCCGAACACCCCAGCCGACGGGCGTATATTTGTGCCGGGAATCCTGTCCGGCCAGGAATAAAGTAATCAATCCTATGAGGAGGTCACTACACCCGCGGCGGTGCGGGCGTCTGTTCTCCTATCTTTAACTGCAAGGCTAGCGCCTGCGCCAGCAGCTTCTCCTCGCCGATGGCCCTGGCCAGAGCTACCGCTTCAGTTACGGCCAGCCGCGCTGGAGCAGCGGCCCCTTGTGCCAGCAGCCAGCGCCCTTCTTGTAGCAGCGCCTCGGCAATATAGGGCTTGCTATCCAACTGGCGAAAACAGTGAAGCGCGGCCTGTATATACGGACCGGCGGCCGCCACGTCCCCTAGATCCAAATGGGTAATAGCCAGATTTAAGCGCCACACAGCGCTGGTTAAACGGTCGCCCAGCGCTTCGCTCAAAGCTAACGCCTCACTAAAACGGCCGATTGCCATCCCACTCTCCCCAATAGCCTGATAGAGTGTGCCCAAAAAGCCCAATGAGCGAGCCATGCCGCTTTTGTGCGACAGGTCAGTATAGATGGCTAACGCCTGGTTGAAATAGATGTGGGCCAAATCAAAATCAGCCTGCCGCTGGCAGACAGCCCCCAAATTGATCAACGCACCCGCTTCCCGCACCCGCACCCCGGCCGTACGCACAATAGCCAACACCTCGGTAAAGCAGCATTGGGCTTCCTCATATTGTCCCAAACGGCGATAAGCACTGCCCAAATTGCCCTGATGCTTGCTCATACTCACCGGGTCGTTTAAATCGCGGCAGAGGGAGATAGCGGTCTGGTATTGGCTAACGGCCGTTTCATACGAGCCTCGCCGTGCCTGAATAATGCCCAAATTGCCGGTGACATGAGCCATCAAGTCACGCAAATCGGCCTGTTGGGCCAGCGTCAGGGCACGCCGGTAGCCGCCGTCGGCCTCATCCAGCCGGTTTTGGTACAGGTCAGCGTCGGCCAGGCGCACGCGAGCGGTCACAGCACCACGCAAATAGCTAATTGCCTCCGCCTGGCGCAGCGCGGCCTGGTAACAGGCGCGGGCTTCTTCTAATTCCCCCAGGTCCAGACTGATTTGCCCCAATCCCAGCGTATGTTTGACGATGCTCTGCCGGTCATCAATAGTTTGAGCCAGGGCCAGCGCTTGCTGCAAATATTCCTGCGCGGCCGCATAATCCGATTGCATTTGGTTGACGTAGCCCAGATTGCCCAGGGTAACGGCCGTTCCGCTCTGATCCCCCAATTCCTGATACAATGCCAGCGCTGTCTGAAAAACGGTGCGCCCCGCCCCATACTGACCGCGCCCCAAGTGGGCAAAACCAATTTCATTGTAGGCCGCCGCCAGATGGGGCGAGGGGTGGACGGCGAAGTGGGCAACGGCCGTTTCCAACTCAGCTTGCGCCGCCTCATATTGTCCCTGGTGGCGCAGCCATTCCCCCATTTTGCCGTGCGACCGGGCCAGCAGCATCCTATTATCCACTTGTTGGGCCAGAGCCAATGCCCGTTCTGTCTGGGCCACGGCTGCGGCATATTGCCCCTGCTGCCCCAGAAAATGGGAGATTTCCAAATGGATCTGACCCCGCAGCAGGGCTGTCGTACCGTCAGCCGGCAGTTGGGCCAGGATAGCTTCACTGTCTACCACTCCCTCGGCAAACAGCCCGGCCAACTGGTAAAAGCGGGCCAGCACGGGCAGCGAGCTACCCAATTCCGCCCACAGCCCCAGCGGTATCCCCCACCGCCAGGCCCGGCGCACGTGGGGCAGATCACGGCGCAGTTGATCCAGCGCCGTCTGTGGTGCAGCCCCGAAAAGGGCCGCTTCCAATTGGGCCGCCGCCTGTAAGTAGTAGCGGCTAAACGCCTCACGCCAGCCGGCCGGCAAAACGACCTGGGCAGCAGCAAACTGCTTGAGCAGCGGATGCAGTGCAAACCGGTTGTGGGCCGCCCGCCGCAGCAGCGACTTGTCCAGCAGGGCGGCCACATCCAGCATACTGGCGGCAGGGATGATGGTTTGCACGGCAGTCAGGTCAAAATCAGCCGGGAACGCGGCCAGTTGGGCTAATAGCTGCTGCAGATGGGCGGGCAGCATGGTCCAGGTCTGATTAAAGATGGCCTGAAGGCTCTGGTGGCGGGTTGGGGCGTCGCGCCAGGGGGCGGCCAGGAAGGTCAGGCTGCGTTCTGTTTCACGCAGAATGGCCGGGCAGTCAAGCAGGCGCACCCAGGCGGCCGCCAATTCCAGCGCCAGAGGCAGCCCGTCAACCAGGTGACAGAGGCGACAAACGGCCGTCCTGTCAGCTTCGGTCAGGGTAAAATCAGGTTTCATCTGGCGCGCACTCTGCACAAACAGCTTTACGGCGTCAAACTGAAGCGGGTCGGCGTTGGATTGGCGAGGATAGGCCAGTCCGCTCACCGGCAGCAGCGATTCTACCTGAAGATGCAGCGGCTCGCGGGAGGTCGCCAAAATTTGCACACCGGGCGCGGCCGTCAGGATGTCGGCCACCAGGTCGCCAATGCCAGGCAGGTGTTCCAGGTTGTCCAGCAGGAGCAGCAACTGGCGCCGGCTCAGAGCGGCCAGCAGTTGGCGGCGCGGATTTTCCGCTTCCAGGGTAATGTCCAGGGCGGCGGCGATGGCTGTCAGGGCCAGAGGTGCTTCATCAAGATCTGCTAAGGGGACAAAGTAGAGGCCGTCGAGATTGCTTGTCTGGGCGGCCAGGTGGTGGGCGGCCTGAACAGCCAACCGGCTTTTGCCCACGCCACCCGGACCCAACAGAGTAAGCAAACGGCCGTCTCCTTGCCTCAGTTGGGCCATAATTTTTTCCAGCTCGGTGCTGCGACCCACAAAAGGGGTCAGGAAGGTGGGGAAGTGGCGCAGAGGAGCGGTGACCGGCCGGATGCTGAGTGTGCCATCATGAATTTGTTGTGCTAAAACGGCCGTTTCCGGGACCGGTTCAACGCCCAATTCTTTCCACAACATATCACGACAATGGGCATATTGGGCCAGAGCACGATCCCGCTCTCCCTGCCGGGCCAGAGCCTGCATCGCCTGGCGGTGGGCGGCTTCATACCAGGGTTCAAGCGCTAACTGCCGTTGGGCGTAACTGTAGGCGTTGTCATAGCGGCCGCACTGCTCGTAGGCGGTGGCCAGCATACCAAAGAGGCGCAGCCCTTGCTGGTGGATAAATTCCCGTTGTACCAGCAGCCATTCAGCAAAGGGAAGAGAGTTGTCCACGGCAAAACCGGCCAGCAGGTCGCCCTGCAGCAGGGCAGCGGCCGTTTCTAACTGGGGCAGGCAGGTGGGACAACTTTCGAGTTGGGTATGATCGTGGGCGGCAACGGCCGTGAGCGTGTGCAGCAGTTGGCTGTGGTCTACCTGGGCCACAGCCGGCTGCCACTGCACGGTCGTGCGCGTGATGGTCAGCAAGGAGACGCTCAGATCTGGGCTGGCCTTATCCAACGTCTGCCGCAGCCGGTGGAGCGACAGGCGCAAGTTACTCCGCGCCTGCCGGTCAG
>JAWOIM010000110.1:0-9060 GCA_046484685.1 Chloroflexota bacterium
CCTGGCCCGCGCTTTGGTTATACGCCCCCATCTTTTGCTGATGGATGAACCGTTTTCGGCGCTGGACAGCCCAACGCGATCCCGTTTGCGTCAGGATCTGCTGCGTTTACAGCGAGAACAGGGCATACCGATGCTCTTTGTAACACACGATCTGGCCGAAGCCCTGCAACTGAGTGAACAAATGGCCGTCATTGCCGATGGCCGCCTCTTGCAGTTGGATACGCCGCAACAGATACGGCAGCGGCCGGCCAACTCATTGGTAGCCGAATTGGTAGGCTAAGTTCCATTAGTCATGTAAGAAGCGCCTCTCGACCATACCAGATATAGGCAATAGAGAACATGGTGCGTTGCAGTAAGCCAATGATCTCCGGCTGCGTAGCCATGAGGATAGGCAAGATGGTGGCGGCGGCCACGGCCGTTACATCCAGCAGCCGCCCCACCCTATCTCTCTTCTCTCGCTGCAAAAAACGGACCACCACGCCAAAGGCAAAGGCAAACCCCATCACCGTGGCCGTCAGAGAGTGCAGAAAATCTTCCACCGGGTCAAAGGGAATGCCTTCTAGCCAGGGTGCATGGGAGAAAGCGGCCGTACCGACCATACAGACCCCAAAAGCAAGGTGAAACCAAACGGCCGTTCTTGCCAAAACAGGCACTTTGAACGAAGCCAGCCAGACAACGGCCAGGCCAAAGAGGATGAAACCCAAGCGGGCCAACCAGGCTCCCTCAAGCGCCTGGGCCGCCGACTCGCTGGTGGTGTGGGTCAGCCAGGAATAACCGGGCGGCATCAGCCAGGGCGCAGTCAAAAGCGCTGCCGCTGAGAGCAGCAACAAACTCAAAATGGCTGCGGTCGTCCGGCCCGGATTGCCCGGTTCAGCCGGCGCAAGAAGCGTTTTCATCAAAGACATTTTCATAAATAGCATGATACTTCGTTGCCGAACAGCCTAATAACAGCCGTCCGTTACGGCCGATCCGGTCACCCTCATATCACACCGCCACTCACAAGATATACTGCAACACAATCCTTCAATGCGTCAGCCTTCCTTTTCCAGGGCCTCGATCTCCTGGTAAAGGCGACACTGAACATCATTAACCAGCAGGTAAAGCTGACGCAGCCGGTCCAGGGTATGATTGAGTGGAGTCTGGGCAGCCATAACCAAAGAGTGATTAGATGATGGCGGGGGCAAATCATCCAGGTAGTCGGCTTTTATTTGTTCATAAAGCTGACGAGTGCTGCGGGCCGGCTCCACGCCTAATTCGGCGGCCAGGGCACGCCGGCAGCGCTCGTATTGGCGCAGCGCGTCGGTCCTACAGCCGTTGAGGTACTGCAGACGCATCAAGCGGCGATGGGTCCGCTCTCGCGCCCGATCAAATTGCAGGATAAACGCGCCGTAGAGCAGCCCTTGCTCAAAATGGTGGTGGGCTTCACAATAGCCCATCAGCTTATCGAGCAGAGCCAGGTAAAGATTTTGCAGCCGCTCTCGCTGTAAAAAGCACCAGTCATGATACCAGCCTTCTAACAAATCTCCTTCATAGAGGGTCACCAACGGCTCTAGTTTTTCTAACTGGTGGGGCGTCAGATCTTGGCCCCGCACCCCCTGCACCGTGCTGAAGGCGTCTTCCAGGCAGGCTACATCGAGCCATATCTGGGCGGCGGGGTTGATTTGAATCCACTCGGCATCCACCAGCAAAACGGGAGGAACGGCCGTAGTCAACACAGCATCCAGAGCAGTCTGCAACTGCCAGAGGGCCTGGCGTAAATATTTTTTCGATTGAGCGGTGGCCTGTTCCCCCCACAACAAGGCAGCTAACATCTCCCGGGAATGGGGTCGTTCCCGATGTAACAATAAATAGCCAAACAATTCCTGAACACGCCGGGCATCTAATCCGGTCAGAGGCACTTCTTCACATTCTATACGAAATTTCCCAAATAAGTGGACACGCAACAGGCTCACTGGAAACTCCTTTGTGGCAATGATGTGGGCGATAGTATCGGCGATACATACGTGTCAACTTAAGGTACAGACCTGACAGGTTTGGGCAAGCGCTCTCGACTGACAATAGCTATTCGGAAAACCTGTCAGGTCTTAAGTTGACAGCAATGATCGGCGATAATATAGGCTTATAAAGACGGCCTACGGGTGAAGATGTAAATGTGGTTTGTGGTCAACGGGCAAGGCTTTTAACCATCTAAAAAATATTGTAACAACTTATGTCAAAAATCCAAGCAGGTTGTACTATGGTCCTGTTAATCAAGTTGGTCAAACAGCTTGTGCAGTTCACGGGGTTGAGTACGGGTTAATTCAGCCACCCGCTCGGTGGTTTGACGCAGGCGCTGACTCAACACGTTAATCAAGGCCAGCGACAGCTCCGGATATTGGCGGGCCAGAGCAATCAGCGGCTCCCGGCGCAGTTTTAGCACCAGGGTTTCCTCTAAAGCGACGGCTGACGCGGTGCGTGGACTGTCGTCAAACAGATTCATGTCGCCAAAAGAAGCGTGCGCCCCCACGGTATCCAGTCGGGCGACTGAGCCGCGCCGTCGCCCTTCCCGCTCGATGGCCACCCGGCCACGCACGATCACATACAGCACGCCGCCCGGCTCCCCTTCGCGGTAAACGGCCGTATCCTCAGCAAATAGTTCCTCTTCACACACATTGGCCAACACCCGAAGTTGATCTACCGTCATTCCCTGAAAAAAGGAGACCTCTTTGAGAAAAACAATCCGTTCTACAACTGAGAGCATTTGTCCCTCCTTAAAAGCCACCGGCCCACCAGCAGCTACCATACGCCAGGCCATGTCGGCTGTCTGGCGTACGCTGCTGTGAGCATCGCGGCGGGCTTCTGCTAACAGGGCGGTGATAGCCGCTAAATCGATCTGCTTACGCAGCGGCGACGGCATGATGAGCAGCGTTTGTTCTGCGTCGGCAGCTACAGCGGCCGTTTCCGGTTCATCGGCCAACATATCCATCAGATGCTGCATTCGCTGCTGGCGGGCCTGGCGACGGCGGGTAGCATCCGTCAGTGGCGCCTCCGCCTCCTCACCGGCCGCGGCCGGGGGTGTTGCTGGTGGTGGTGTTTCGTTGGCCGGCTCCGGGGCCAATTCATCTAACAGACTGGCCGCGCTGCGACGGGGACGGCGTTTGGGCCTGGCGTCTGTGGGCTGTGGGCTTCCGGTCGTTTCAGACCCGGTCGCCTGCCCACCCAAAGTGCGGCCCATTTCACCCAGGGCATAAACGGCCGTTGTGCGCAGCCAGGAATCGGGAGAGTCAACGGCCAATGTACGAAAGGCGGCCGGCAAATCGGGCAAGTCCATTTCCCAATGGGAATGGGCCAGGTGCAGCAGCACATGGTCTGGCACGTGGGGCATAAACAAGGGAGCCATCAACTGGGAAATCTGGGGCGACGTCAACGTTTCCAGGGCTTCCAGGGCGTTGGCCTGCACATGGTCCACCTGGCTGTTGAGCGATTCTTGCACCAGGTTGATGGTGTGGGACTCATGCAGAGCCAGCAGCAGGTCAAAAATTTCAGCGGTTAAACGGCCGTTTTGCTCCTGCAGGCTCTCTTTTAACACGACCACCGCCGGGAATTTAGCCAGCGGCCGCAGCGCCTGTAAATGGAGATGGTTGGTGTAAATGTGCAGCAAATTGCCCACAATATGGGTGGAAATGAGCGGCCCATACTCACGCGGATTGATTCGACTTAGCACAATAGCCGCCATCTTGCGCAGTTGGGAATCGGCAGCATCCAGTTGGGGATGCACCACCGGCACGGCTCCTTTACCCAACCCAACCAGCACGTCGGCGGCCAGTTGGCGGATGGCAGGGCTGGGGTCGTGCAGATGTTGGGCCACGGCCAGGTAGGTCTGGGGCCGGCGCAATCGTCCCAGTATTATCAATGCCGCCTGGCGCACCCGTTCCACCGGATCATCGAGTCGGGCTTCTATATGGTGGGCCACTTGTGCGGCCGTTTCGTCCGGTAAAGGGTCATGGCACAAGGTTTCGACCACCACCGCCGCCGCCAGCCGCACTTCGTCGGCCTCATCGGCCAAATGGGTCAGGATGCGAGGCAAAAAGGCGACATCTTCTGTCTGGCCCAGGGCCTCAACCGCCAGCGTTCGTTCGGCCACCTGGTCACTTTGCAGCAGTTGGGAAACGGCCGTTTCGGCCAGTTGGCGCTGGCTAGATGCCGGCGATTGCAGCAGCGGTGGTAGAACCACTCCGCGCACCCCCACATCCGGATCGGCCACATAGTGCGCCGCCAATGGTAAAAAATCATCTCCCTTGACCTCAGACAGCCGTTTGAGGCCGGCCAGTGCTTCACGGCGTACTGCCCCACTCTCATCGGCCAGCGCCGCTCGCAGCAGGTCATCTACTTCGGCCCCGTGCAAATCAGAGGCCAGGAGCACGGCGATCAGCGTGGCCCGCATGTGGGCATGCATAGGGCCACTGCGCTGCTGCATTGCTTCGGCCAGCAGTGGTACCGCCTGGGCGCCACCTACCTGAATCAGCAAACGGGCCATAAAAACGGTAACGTCAGGGTCCTGGCTGGCCGCTAACTTTTCTCTGAGTTTAGCCAACGCAGCCGGATCGGTCAGCGTCAAGGGGCCGGCCAGGTCAATGGTCTCTTCCGGCAGCAGCGATGAATAATCTTCCTGCTCTAGCAGGTCAATCAGCGCCTGCCCATACTGCTGGCGAATGGCCCAGGCCGCCGCCCCATAACCCAGCGCCAACAGCCCCATCAACAGCGGCAGCAGCCAGCCGATGGCCACATCCTTTAAGCCCAACACCAGGGCACTGCTCACCAACACCGCCAGCGGAACCAGCAGGCCGTTGACAAAGGCTCTGGCCCGCCCCTTAAAGCGCAGCGGCACGGCATTGTAGAGCAAACTATCCACCGGTGCCTGAAAGGCAGCCCGTACATGGATGCGGTTGATGTCGGCCAGAGCCGCCACCATAACGGCCGGCCAGGTCAACAAAAGTAGTTCAGGACCAATGCCGTAAAAGATAAGGGCCGCAGATAAAACCAGGGTCAACAAGGGGAACAACAGGTTGGCATTGCCCACGCCCAGGCGGTTAATCAGCCGGGGCAGCAGGAAAAGCTGCACCGGTATGAGCAGAATGCTGGTGATGCCGATAACGGATCCCAACATGCTTTCCAGGGCGGCGGGTGAACCGAATACACCGCCGGGCTGTACATTGGCGTCCATAATGGACGTCTGCTGGAACCAGTGTAACTCCAGCAGAATGGTCATGAGCAGGATAGCCAGGGCCATACGGCGCATAAAGGGGGAGCCGCTGGTATAACGGAATCCCTCGCGCAGATTGTCCAGGTAGGAGGCGTGGTCTTGGCTGCGGCTGCGTTGTGAAATATGGGCACTGCGATTTGTCTGACGCGATTCGCCCAACAAATAGGGCATGGCCCAGGCCAGGACGGCTACAGCCGCCAGCAGCAGCAGCCAGAGTAGAATCATGTCACGAGGGGCCAGCCATTGGCGGATAAAGGGGATCAGCAAAGCCATGCTGCCCCCCAACCGGGCAGAGACAGCCACCAGGGGCACAATCCGTTTGGCTGCCCGCGTGTCATAAAAGCTGTTGACGTAGGTCCACCAGTGGACATTTAACACGCGCAAAACAACGACGCTGTAAACCACATAGAGCAAAGGATAGGCAATAAGTGCCAGGCTATCCCACTGCAGGAGGAAACGGCCGATGCCAATACTGACTACCGCCCCCACCCCAATAAAAATGAGCAGCCGGTCGTCGGCAATACGGTCGGCGGCCAGCGAGTAACCGGCGGCCAGGATAATAGCCAGTACGGCTGCCGCCGCCAAGATGCCGGGAACCGCATTGGCCCCCACCGCGTTGACAAAACCGGCATAGGCCGTAATCTGGCCCCAGGTGTTGCCCGCCACCATCAGGAAGAGCATAAGCATCAGCAGCAGCAGGCGCGGCCACTCTTTAGCGCGGACGTTGAACAACCGGTTGAGTGAACGGATCATGTGGTATTTGTTTCGTAGTGCGTAGTACGTAGCATGAGTAATAGCCCACTACGCAATACGCAATACGCACTACGTACTATCTATTAACCAGATGGCTGTGGAAAGCAGCCAACAGTTGCTGTGCGGTCTGGTCGGGGATTTGGGTTGGGTCATAGCCAATTTTCAACTGTAAGTGGCGGCCGGGAACAGCCAGGACGTTGAGTGGGTAATGCCAATAATCGTACCACGATTCCTGACTAATAGTAAACGGCCGTTTCTCATTCGGCAATGGTTTGGGAGACGGATAATTTTGAAAGCGCAAAAAGGTATCAAACAGCGGGCTTTGTGGTGGCCGGCCAGCCCACTCCCGAAGCTGATCCAGGCCGCAAAAAGTGTAGGGGCGCAGGCTCATCTGCTCCGACTGTAAAGTTTGTAGCCAGGGGGTTTGTTTGTGTCCCTTAATGACTACGCGAATGGGCAGCGCGTTGACAAAGAGGCCAACCATCGACTCTATGCCGGGAATTTGAGGCGGGCGGGCTGCATCGGCCACACCAAAAACAACCTCATCCCGGCCGGTCTGGTCGGCTAAGGTGAGTGCCCAGGCCCCCTGCACCAGCGTGTTGAGCGTCAGACGCCGGCGACGGGCGCTGGTTTGCAATGCGGTCGTTTCCTCGGCGGTCAATGCCGCGGCCACCTGGGCAAAGCTGGTGGGCGGCTGTGGTGACAGCGGCAGCAGGGTGAAGGGGCTAAACTCGGCCAGCGCTGCCTGCCAGGCGCGTTGGGCCGGGGCCAGGTCCTGGGCTTGCAGCCAGTCCAGGTAAGTATGATAGGGTTGCACAGGGGGCAGGTCGGGCGGGCGGTTGTGGCTAATAGTGCCGTCGACGGCGAGGGCGCCGTAGACGGCCGTTAACTCCCGCCACAAGGGACCCAGCGACCAGCCATCCAGCAGCAGGTGGTGATAATGCCAGAGCAGGTGGTATTCCTCTGCCGCCAGCTTTACCAGCGTCAGGCGCAGCAGCGGGGGCATATCCGGAGTAAACGGGCGCTGGCGTTCGGCTGCCGACAAGTCGGTTAGCCGCGCCATCTGCCCTGCCGGGGATAAGTCGCTCCAGTCCAGCACGCGCCAGGGCAGCGGCACACTGTCATGGACAATCTGATAAGGGTCACCGCCCGCCGGCCAATAAAAGCTGCTGCGCAGGGGTGCGTGGCGAGCCAGCAGATGGGCCCAGGCCCGTTCCAGGGCGTTGGCGTCAATCGGGCCGTGCAGCCGCGCCTGCCACTGCACCCGGTAGGCCGGGGAATCGGGGGCGGCCAGCGCATGGGCCAGCATCTCCCGCTGCATAGGGCCGAGGGGGAACGTTGGCGGTAACGGCACCTGACGGACGGTGGTAGCTTGAGATGGTGTTGGGGAGAGGGCTTTTTGGGGCACGGCCTGGAGAATCTGGCGCAACTGGTCCACCAAATCATCGGCCAGACGCGCGATAGTAGCCGGCCGGTGCAGGTTGTGGCTAAAGTGGAGGTTGAGATGTAAACGGCCGTTCTGCACCAACCCATTCACCTGCAACAAATGAGGCCGCTTGCCCTGCGGCGCGTAGGCGATAGAGCCGGCTGGCTTATTCGCTACACGAAACATTTTGTCCGCTATCTGGTCAAACTGGCCCAAATAATTAAAGCTGATAGCCGGTTGGGGAATGGCGGCCATCTGTTGGGCGATGCCCGCGTCAGCCAGGTAGCGCAAAATACCGTAACCGATACCGCGCCAGGGGATTTGGGCCAGTTGGGCCTGGATATGAGGCAGGTCGGCAGCGGCCGTCTCCCCCTGCACCAGCAGCGCCACGGGGTAGATGGCCGTAAACCAGCCCACCGTACGCGACAGGTCCACATCGGCAAAGAGGGAAGCGCGACCGTGCCCTTCCAGGTCGAGCAAAATAGTGTCGCTGCCCAGCCAGGGGCGCAGGGCGTGGCCCAGCGCCGTCAGCAGCACGTCATCAATTTGGGTGCCAAAGGTGGCCGGAAGTTGTCGCAGCAAAACGGCCGTTTCTGCCGCCGTCAAGCGGCGCGAAATAGTTTGGGTGGAGGCCGCATCGTTGACCCCAGCGGGGAAATCGAGCGGCAGGTGAGCCGCCTCCGGCCAGGGAAGAGTGAGCCAGGTATCGGCTTCGGCCCGGCAGGCGGCCGTTTGGGCATAGGCGAGCAGCTTCTTGCCCCACTGTCTATACGAAGTGGTGGGGAGCGGCAGTTGGGGTGGCTCACCCTGCTTAAGCTGCCGGTAGAGCGTTTGCCAATCGCTCAGCAAAATGCGCCAGGAGACACCGTCCATAATCAAGTGATGGGCGGCCAGGAAAAGTAAGTCGGGCCGGTCGTCGTTACGCTGCCAGTAGACGGGACGCAGCAGCGGGCCTTCCGTCAGGTTGAGAGATTGTTGGGCGGTGGTTACGGCCGTTTTCCATGCCGTCTCATGGGTAACAATTTGGATATCGTGGGGGGCGACAGCAGCCACAACTGTTTGTCGCCAGCCGTCCGGCACGGCCACAAAACGTGCCCGCAGCATGTCATGGTAGGCGACCAGATGACGCCAGGCCTGGGTCAACAGGTCCAGGGTCAGCGGCTCGGTCACTTCCAGCAGCAGGGGCATATTCCAATGGTGGAGATCAGAAAATTCCTGAGCAAAAAACCAGCGTTGGATGGGGGTCAGGGGTAGATCGCCGCCGGCCGGTTCCGAAACGGCCGTTATGGTGGGCAGCGTCTCGGTCGTCGTGGCCAGCCGGTCGGCCAGGGCGGCAATCGTCTGCTGTTGAAAGAGATGGTGGGGCGATAGGGGCAGCCCGGCCTGACGGGCACGGGCCACAATCTGAATGCTGAGAATGGAGTCCCCGCCCAGCTCAAAAAAGTTATCTTGCACACCCACCTGCTCCACCGGCAGCAGCGATTGCCAGATATCGGCCAACGTTTGCTCGGTGGGCGTGCGCGGCGGCGTAAAGTCAGCTTTGGCTGCGGCAAAAGGCAAAGGCAGCTGCCGCAGCGCCTGCCGGTCTACTTTGCCGCTGGCGTTGAGCGGCCACCGCTCAAGAAAGAGAAAGGCGGCG
>JAWOIM010000287.1:0-12702 GCA_046484685.1 Chloroflexota bacterium
CCGCTCTTGAACCAGCGGTAGGCAGTGATGTAGGCAATCCCTACTTCTTTAGCATAATCACTTAGTTTCATGCCGGAATTATATCATAAACGATAAGAAAAGAAAATAGATGAGAATATATTAGAGGACCTATCGCCAAGTTTACCACACCGGCCGGCGAAACTGTAAACATAGGCTGGCGCAGTTCAACCAACAGCAGCGCCGGCAGCAGAATCACGCTGATCACAGCGACAATGGCCGGCGCAGTCTACGGCCGTTTGGGCAGCCGGTCGCGTAATTCAGCATAAGCCCAACCGACAGCCAGGCCGCCAACGGCGGCAATCAGCAGGCCAATTGGCAGGATGAACCAGATAGGCACAATCCCCAGGGCGTGAATGAGCAGAAAGGCTATCAGACCAGCCAGAACGCCGGTCACCAAAGCAGCTTTTTTGTTTGCCATAGTCAACCAGTTGTTGACCTCTGCTGCCGTTCGCTGGCCGGTTCCGTGACCCCGGCCAGCCGCCACAGGAAAAATCCCACGATGAAGAGCCAGACAAAGGATAGCATGAATCCCGGCGCAAAGAAGTTCATAATGCCGGCGGCTCCGGCCGGCCCGACCAGGAAGAAAGCTGCGCCGCCGATCAGCAGCCAGAGACCGACAAAAAGGGCCAGCCAGCCCAACCAGCGCGGGTATCGATCCGCCTGCAGTATGGCTAAGGCAAAGGGCAGAAGTGCGGCGGCCATTGTCAGTAGTGACGGACCTAACAGCGCCTCGTAAAGGTAATAGAAGCCCTGGGCCGCGTGGAGAGCTACGGCCGTTTCCCCGGCCGGCAACATCTCGTAGGCCTGGCCGATGGCCGGCAAAACGCCGCCGCCAAACATGGGGCCGATGATATTGACTACTGTAGCCGCCACGGCCGCAGCCAGACCCATCCTGGCCCAGCCGCTGTTTCGCAGCGAGGTGTACAGGGCTACAAAGCCGCCCAATAGCAGCAGTTTGCCCAGGGCGACGCCGAGACCATGTACCTGTAAACGGCCGGCATTGTCGGCGAAGTAGGTGATCATAACGGCCGTATCCCGCGCCTCCAGGTCCATCGGGCCTAGCAGAATCGCCGCCAGGGTTATCATCGCCCCCAGCATGGCACAAATCCCACCAATACGTAAAAACTTTTCTTCTGCGGTCATCTCGTCCTCCTTGAAATGTAGGGCGAACTTTCCAGTTCGCCCGCGCAAACTGGAAAGTTTGCGCTATAAATTTTCACTTATCACTTGCCGGCTGCGGCGCAGCCAGATCACGCCCAGTGTAATCATCCACACCCAGAATAAAAGGTAGGGGCAAAGGCTATGGCCAATGTCCAGACGGCGCGGGCCAGCAGCAGCCCGACGGCCAGGACCAGACTGCTCCAGCCCAGCCAGCGGGGAAACCGATTGGAGTGGCGCATGACGAGGCCCGCCGCCAGGACCATGCTGCCCAGCGCCACCCACATATTGGCAAAATTAGGGAGAGGATGAATATATAGTCGCCAATCGTAAAGAGAACGGAATCCCTGGTTTCAAAAAAGGCCAGGATTTCATTGGCCGGGGCGGCAAAGGATGGTTCCACTCCGCCTGCCTGGAAGAAGCCCTGGGCTGCCATTTGCAGAATTGGGAAAGCAATGGCGGCAATGGCGCCGAACTTCTTTAACTGATTTGATGGTTTCATTGTTTTTACGCATTACGGTTTGTCAACACCCTGAATTCCCAACCAGCCGGAATACCGCCGTAAGTAAATTTCCCGCTCCAGGAGCAGAAAGATGGCCAGGTAAACCAGATTGAGCAGCACGATGAGGCCGAACATCTTGGCTACCAGGGAGATGGCGCTGCCCGGTATATAAACGAGGCCCAGGACAGACACGTTTAGTCCCAGCAGGATAATGAGCACGGTGCAGGTCAACAAAATTGCCGCGATATCAACCAGATTCCGGCCCCAGAGAATGGTCATGAGCGCGGCCGAGCCGAGAATAAAGCCGAGGGTCAGGGGCATGGCCTGCCTGATCAGCTCATCGGGCGGTTCGTTGGCTACAACCAACTGGGGAATGGTGGCGATTGGCTCAAAGATGAGGATGGACAGGATGCCCAGCAGGAAGAAAAGGGCGATGTAGACCAGGTTGTACAGAAGCCAAGTAGGGATCGAGGGCGGCTGAAATAAACGGCCGTAACTCCAGGCCAGGCAGAGACCGCACAACGCGCCGGCGATAAGCATAGGCAGCAGCGAAAACCAGATGTTACTGATGAACAGGTGATGGATAGCCGTGAACACGAAAGTCGAAGCGGCACCGGCTATCACACCTGACAAAAGAAAACGGCCGTTTTGGGCAGAAGGTGGCATCATATTTATCATTTATCTCAATTAGCTGGTGGCAGGGAAGCCATGTTTGATAAAGCCAATACACCGTTAATGGCCATCGCTGCCACTATCAAGACAACGGTTATGACAACAAATGACCGGTTGAATGGCATTGCTCTCGCCTTCATCTCCTTGCGGGTGGCGTAGACAGCCAGGCCGCCGAAAATGAGACTGCCAAAATGGGTGATGTCCTGATAGGGAAAGGCAGCGCTGGGTGGCGGAGCCGCCACTACCGCTACCGCCCCATGACCCAAGAACGCCCAGACCAAAGAGAGAACAAAAGCGCTCGATAAGCCGCCCCGGCCATCACCGGCAGCGATGGCCAGCGACACACTCCACCAGCCGGTTATCAGGCAAATAAAAAGGATATTGGCTGCTTGCAACGGCGTCATGAAGATTGACGTTTGGCCAAACAGGCCAAGGTGAAAGTCAACCAACGAGTGGGCCAGGGCAAAGAGCAGAGCGGTCGCGTTGAGAAGCAGCCAGGCGGGTAGGTTTGGCCATGTCATATTGGGATTACCTCGTGTCAAATCCGGGGTGAATTGTGCTTTTCATTGTCAAGAGCCGGGCTTTTCCGGTAATAAGAGCAGCTTGTAGACGGCACCCAGATTGAACGGCAGTTTTTGCCAACTGTCGCCGTAATCGGCCGTTTGCCACACATCGCCATCGGCTAACCCGGCGTAAAGGTGGCCGGGGGATTGGGGATCGGTCGCCAGGGCATTGGCCATGTAATGCAGCGGATCGGGCAGACCGCCGCCCAGTTTCTCCCAGGGCGCGCCGCCGGCCGAACGGTAAATAGCGGCGTTGGATTTGCCGGGCCGGTGGGCCGGTGGTTCGAAGGAAAGGCCGCCCGAAAACATGGGCGAAGCAGAAACATACCAGACTTCCGGCCGTTCCGCGTCGGCGGCGCAGGCCCAGCCGTAGCGCCGGTCCAGGCCGTCCTTGGGCTGCTGCCAGGTGATGCCGCCATCGCGAGAAACGGCCGCACCGCCGCCCCCCGCCTCATAGACCCAGTTGCCGTTCGTGGCGTGAAAGGTGAGCGAATGGCAATCGCGCACTGCACCCTTACGATGGTTAGACCAGGTGCACCCGCCGTCATCGCTGCGCACCAATGCCCCAAACTCTACCCCGGCCACGATGACGTTGGGGTCGGTGGGGGAGACGGTCAGGCCCATGACGTAGGCCCGCCAGTCAGGTGGTTCGGCCGGAGAGCGCCACAGCCGGCGGCCGCGGATGCGGTGAAATCCTTCCAGTTCGGACCAGGTTTGGCCGCTGTCGTGGGAGACGCAAACGGAGGCGGGCCTGACACCGGCATAGAGCAAACCCGTTCCTGAGCCTGTCGAAGGATGGGGACTGACGGCCAAAGAGCGCACGTCGTAGCCGGGGTTGCCCACGACCTGCCAGCTTTGTCCCCGGTCGTCGGAGCGGAGGACGCCCTGGCCATCAACGGCCGTATAAACAACGTCCGGGTTGAGGGGATCGGCCGTCAGGCAGCGCGGGTTTTGACTAGCGAGCAGCGTTTTCACCGACCAACGGTCGTCTGCTTGCTGCTCGACGCGGGCCAGGCCCGAATTGGTGATAGCTAGAAAAAGAGAACTGTTCATGGGGGACA
Source organism: Chloroflexota bacterium (assembly GCA_046484685.1). Lineage (GTDB taxonomy): Bacteria > Chloroflexota > Anaerolineae > Promineifilales > Promineifilaceae > SLGK01. The sequence continues at coordinate 3,978 of JAWOIM010000287.1, forward strand.
GGATAGCCGAACGGCCGTCCTCTTGTCATGGGGCAGACGTCCCAAAAAACGTCCCAATTGGGTCGGGACACCTTCAGGTACTTGACCAAAACATTGATACGGGTTTCTGCATCCGCATCGACAGCCATCTGGACCAGGCGTGGGCAGAGTGGCTGGAGGTTGAGCAGGTCATTCACTGGCCTGATGGGACGACGGCGCTGGTAAATTGACCTCTCAATGACAAAACTGCTACAATGACTACATCTATATAACAAGCAGTCACCATCACTCTGGCCGGCCTCCGGTCCGTGCCAGACAAGGGAGGTCTTTCATGTCTGGAAAAAGTCTACCCCCGGCCCTAAAGCGTAGCCGTCGTTTGGCCCTACCACTGGGCCTCAGTATCTTTGCTACCTGGCTCCTGCTCTTCCTGCTCACCAACAACGCCCAAACCTTTTTCACCGTCGGGGGTGCGGGTGGCTGTGGCGATTTTAAGGAAGCCGTCAGTAAAGCCCGCACGGGTGGTTCCGTCCTGCAAATGATTGGCGCCCGCGACACCTTTGGCACCGTGATTACCCGCGACGTGCGTATCCACGGTGGCTGGGTGCCTACCGCTAATTGTGATGAGGAAAACCAGAAATTCACTTCTACCCTGGCTTTTATTCAGTATGGCTTTGCCTACACCGTGGAGGAACGAACAACCTTCGAAGACGACGGCTCTGTTTTACGTCTTGACTTCACTGTAGACTATACCGACCCTGACGCCCCTGATGGCCCGTCCCAATTTGTCTTTGACAATATAGACCTATCCACCTATGGTACGCCTCAGTACGGTGGCGGTTTGCAAGGGACGCTTGACGATAGCTTTTTCCCTATGTCTCTGCGCGGCAAGCTGTTTAATACCAGGTTCATCAACAACAGAGTCAGCCTGGATGGGGGTGGTATTCACTTACTGCTTGACGGTGGCGCCAGCTTGCATATTGAGAACGGTCTGTTCCGGGAAAACGAGGCCAACCAGCGCGGCGGCGGCTTTTTTATAGAACTGACCGACCTGTCCCATTTAGAAATACGCGACACGATCTTTGACCGCAATGAGAGTCGAGACGGCGGGGCCGGTTTTGAGCTGCACGTGCGTGATAATGCTACGGCCGTTCTGAATAACGTGACTTTTATTGACAATCGGGTGACGATTATTGACAAAGATGGGGGTGCGGGGCGAATTTTTCTGTATGACAACGGCCGTGTCATCATTGGCAACAGCCTCTTTGACGGCAACGATCTGGGCGGGAACGGTCGCGGTGACGCGCTTTACGTCGAAATGCAGGGCGGCGAACTGGTGTTGAGCAACAACCGCTTTGTCAACCAGAGTGCCGGCAGCGGTAACGGCGTTTCCACGGTGCATGTTGTCAGCAGTGGCGATCAGGATGCCTCCGTACAGATGATCGGCAACCATTTTGCCAACAACGACACACAATATGATTACCGTTTTGACCGTGAAGGAACCGGTGAATTAAATACGTATGTGGCCGATCAGCAGCTATATCTGCCTGTGCTAAATAACAATGTCACCGCTCCCGATTTCTTCCACGTCAACATCATCAGCGTAACGCTTGACGCCAACTTCACCTACCACGTTTATTTTGAGACCAATTACGAAACGGATAACAGCAACTACCACGTCCATTTCTTCTTTGACACAGTTTCCCCCGCTAATGCGGGCATACCCGGCAGTGGGCCGTGGATAATTTACGATGGCCCCTCCCCATTCACCCAGTATACCTTTGTTGATCGTCCCTTTGGGGCCCACGCTGCCGAGCGCATCTGCGCCCTGGTAGCCAATCCCGACCACAGCGTCCGCCTTAACAGCGGCAACTGTGTCAAACTGCCATAGAAAATAAGCAGGTCAGATTGTCTGGCATAATCTGACCTGCTTATTTAACCCCAATTTCGTGAAATTTGATGCCAATGCCGCGAATGAATTTGCCGGCGTGGGGGAAGGTGAAGGGGGGACGCAAACGGCCGTATGCCTGCAAATAATAAAGGGGCACCAGGACCGTTTCACTCTGCACCAGCAGCCGGTCGGCCTCGTGGTAGGCGGCCAACTGCTGCCGGTAATCGGTCGTCTGCCGCGCCTCATCCAGCAGGCTGTCAAAACGGGCACTTTGCCAGCCGGGAATGGTAAACGGGCTTTCGCTGTGGCCCAGGCCGTGCAAAATGTTGTTGGGGTCGGGGTAGCTCAGGCCAATGCCCAGCAGGACAATGTGGACCCGTCCCTCTTTCAAGCCGCCCAGGGCTTCGGTCACGGGCACGTCCCGCTCAACCTTGACCGTCACCCCCAACTGTTCCGCCCAGCTTGCCTGCAAAAAGTCGGGCGTGGTCCGGAAGCCTTCCAGAGCGGCCAGGGTCAAGGGAGGGCAGGGATTAGCGGCCGTATAACCCGCCTCGGTGAGTAACTGCCGCGCCCGCGCCGGGTCAAACGACAGGCTTAGCTCCGGCGTGTGCCCGGCAATGCCCGGCGGCACAATGCCGCCCAGGGCCGGCCGCTGCACACCACCCCAGACCTCATTGACCAACGCCCGTTTGTCCAGCGTGTGGGCCAGGGCCTGCCGCGCCGCCCGTGCGGCAAAAGGTGGGGTGTGGCAGGCAAAAGCCAGCACAAAGCTAAACAAATCCTGCACAATATAATCTCCCGTCACCTGGTCGCCCCCCTCATCCTGCCGGCACCAGTCAATGCGTTCTTGCTCATAGGCCTTGCAGGACGGCCCGGTGTCTACGAGCTGCACGCGCGGTACGGCCCTGTTTTGCCCGCGATAAAAATGGGGGTTGCCCACCAGCGCCAGCTCATCTGCGGCCTCTTCGTCCCATTGATAGGCCCCGTTGCCGATGAGATAATCGTCCGTACTGGGGGCGGCGCGAGGGCTGGCGATAGGCGAAGCCAGCAGATAGAGAAAGTGGGTGCTGGGCTGGATCAGCCTCACGCGCAGGATGTGGTCGGATACGGCCGTTACCCCAATTTCTGCCGGATCCGTCTGTTCTCCCTGATGGAACGCCTCTGCCCCTTGAATGAGGTGAAACTGGTAGGCATTGGGTGCAGCCGTGGCCGGGTCGAGCAAATGCCGCCAGCCGCGTACAAAATCGGCAGCCGTGAGCGGCGTGCCGTCTTGCCAACGCAAATCGGGCCGCAGATAAAAATGGTATTCCGTGCCGCTGTCAGCCACCGTCCACCGCTCGGCCAGCGCCGGCCAGACGTTCCACTCATTGTCCAGCTCCACCAGGCCGCTAAACAGATTTTGTAAAAGCTGGGAGTTTTCGCCTGAACGAAACTTAGCCGGGTCGCGGTTGTGGGTATGTTCGGTGGGTACGCCCCAGCGGAAGGTGTAGCCGTCAGCTACGGCCGTATCCTGGGGTGCTTCAATTTGGGGCAGCAGGGCAAACGCTGCCTGATAATATTCCTGAGCTGCTGTGAAGTCCAGTTGATTGGCCCGGTTTTGGGCCAGTTTGAGATAGGTTTGGGCTTTCTGGCGGATGACGGCCGTATCACTATCAGCCATCTGCTCCAATAGATTGAGAACGCGCCGGTAGAGGGCCTCCGCCTCCTCGCTGGCAAAAAGCAGACGCGCCTGGTCGGCCGCCTGCTGCCAATAGAGAACGGCCGTATCAATCGCCTCCGCCCGCTCATAATGGTGGGCCAACAGGCCGGCCTGCTCCCCCACCTGCGCCGGAAAGAGCGCTTCCAGGGCTGCGGCCACCTGCCGGTGATAGGCGCGGCGGCGTTCGTAGAGCAGGCTGTGGTAGGCCGTCTCCTGAATCAGGACGTGGCGAAAGGTGTAGGCATCTTCCCGCTGGCGCGCCAGGGGCAGAATAAATTCCTGCTCCGTCAGGCGGGCCAACTGCGCCTCCCAATCCCGTTCTGCCTGGCGCAGGGCGGCCAGCACCGTGGCCAAAAACTCTTTGCCAATCACGGCGGCCAGTTGCAACGTGTGCCGTGCCTCCGCCGCCAGCCGGTCCAACTGGGCCAACAGCAAGCCCTGCACCGAGTTGGGCAAATCCAGCACGTCCATCTGCACCTGTGACCAGTTGGTATCGGCCGCAAGCCAGCCCTGGGCCGCCAGGGTGCGCGTCGTTTCCACCAAAAAGAGCGGGTTGCCGCCGGCTCGCTCGGCAATGGCCTGGCACAAATGGTCGGGCAGATTGGGGGCGTAATGGTCAAGCAGTTGGCGCATCGAGGCGGGGGATAACGGCCCCAGCCGCAAAAAGTGGCTGCCGGTTAATGGGGCCAATTGCTCATAAAGCCGGCGTATTTTGGCCGCGTCGCTGGGGCGATGGGCCAGCAGCAGCAGGATAGGGTTGCTCTGGGTCAGTGGCAGCAAGGTTTGCACCAACTGGAGCGAAGTGGGGTCGGCCCATTGCAAATCGTCCAGGGCCACCACCAGCGGGGTACGCTGGCTCAGCCGCTCAAAGAGGTCGGTGATGAGGGTAAAGATGTGCCAGCGCACGCTTTCGCCCGTTAGTCCGGCCAGGCGGCTTTCTTCCTCAGGGCGCAGGGGCAGGCCCATGAAGTAGGCCAGGTAGGGGACGATGCGCGTGGCTGCGGCGGGGCCAAAGAGGTCGTCGATGAGCTGGCGCAAGGAAACGGCCGTATCTGCCGGCGTCGCCTGTCCGGGCAAATCCAGCAGCGAACGGAGCAAATCGATAAAGAGGTAGCCGCTGAGGGTTTCGCCATAGGCCAGGCTTTGGCCGCCCAGCCAGCGACCCTGCCAGCTCTGGACCACCTCGACCTCGTGGTAGAGGGTGTCCAGCAGCAGCGTTTTGCCCAGCCCCACGTCCCCTTCGAGTGTCACGATGCTGCCTGCCTCGGCCTGTTGCCAGGACAAACGCTGCCAGGCATGGCGCAGCGTCTCGAGCGCAGTCTCGCGCCCGAAGATGGGCTGGAGCTGGACTAACCGGGGGTGCCGGCTGAGGGTGGTGGCCGCCTGGACGGCGAAAATCTGAATGGGGTTACTTTTGCCTTTGACTCTGATCTGGCCCAGGTCGGTGAGGTCAAAGCCGGGGGGGAGCTGCTCACGAACGGCCGTATCGAGCAAAATCTGGTTGTCTACGGCCGTCTGCATCAGCCGCGCCGACAGGTTAATGGCGTCTCCCATTGTGGTGAAATCATGCCGCACGGGCGATCCGACCGGCCCGGCATAGACGCGCCCCATTGTCAGACCGATGCGCTGGCCGGAAATGAAGGAAAGGGAGCCACACTCGGCCCGCAAATCGAGGGCACAGCGCACGGCTCGCTCCTCCTGCTGCTCCACGCTGAGCGGTGCGCCAAAAACGACGTGGAGCAGGCTGCCTTTATCCCCCGTAATCAGCCGGTTGAGACGGCCGTCGTACCGGCCCACGATGCGCTGGGCCAGATTAAAATAGGTTTGCAGGCGCGGCTGAATGTGCGGGTCGCGATCATAGTCCAGCCCGTGAAACTGCACAAAGAGACTGACCACGTTCTTGAGTTCGCCCACCGTACGCTGCCCGGCGTTGAGCCGCTCCAGGATGGGGGCGGGCACGTAGGCGGCCAGGCGGTCGTAGGCGGTGGCGGCCTCGGCCTCGGCAAAAATAAGGGGCGGCCAGGGCTGTGGTCTGGCCAGAGGCCGGAGCCTACCCACCAGGCCAAACTCTCCGCGCCATTCCTGAATGGTCAGATCGGCGGCCAGCAGGTCGTAGGTGGCGCGGTCGAGCATGATCTCGCCCGGCCGGGCCTGGTGTTCGGCGGCGGCCATGCGGTCCAGCGTGGCCCCGGCAATGGCGTCTTCGTAACCAAATTCGTCCAGCCCCAGGCTGAAACGATGGACGTGACCGTGGGCCAGCCCCACTTTCATCTGCAAAACGACGGGGCCGATGGGGGTGGCAATACGGCCGTGGCGTTTGATCACCCGCTGCATCTTGAGGGCGGCGGTGAGGGCGCGGCGTATTACCGTGGTGGTGCGCTGGCGCGGATAGCGCCCAAACCAGACAATCAGGGCGTCGCCGCCAAATTTAATGACGCTGCCGCGATAGTTATGCACTTCCTGGATAAGAGGGATAAACAGCGAGTCCAGGGCACGGGTTAACTCTTCAGCGCCCTGGTCGGGCCGCAGGCCACGGGCCAGGGCTTCAGTAAGCGGAGTGAAACCGGAGATGTCGGCAATCAGGGCCACCCCTTCTAAGGGTAAGGGCTGAGCGGCGGCGAGCAGTTGGTTAACGCGGTCGCGGGGGATATAGGCAGCCAGTTGGGGGAGAATGGTCGGCATTTTGGGCCTTTTGAGCCTTGGGTGGTCAGGTGAGATTATCACCAGCCTATGATAAGGAGGTCTGGAGTCGGTAAAATTACCGCATGAAAGAAAAAAAATTACACCAGACCTCCCTTGGAAAGTTTAGCATGTACCAACTCCGAAAAGCAAGTTCATTTTGGCACGCATTAACGCCTCCCCGACCCCGCGGCCCAGCCATGTCCTGGCCACATACAACCGCACCAACTCGACGGGCCTGGCACCGTGAATGCCTGCCGCCGGCTCACCAGCTCGAAGCTGGGCGTATCCTGCCGCGACTCCGTCGATTTCCGCAATCAGGCACGTAATGGCAGGGTCGGCTAACTCGGCCGTTTGCCGCCTGAGATTGAAAGATGAAGCCAGGTAAGCGGCCATATCTTCGGGCGTGTTTTCGGCAGCGAAAGCTTCGGTGAAGGTGCGCACGCCCAACTCAGTCAGTAAGCCGGCGTCATCAAGGTTTGCGTGCCGAATCGTCAAGTCGGGTTTTTGAATCATCCACTTTGCCTCCGTTCAAATCGCATCTGCGACACATATTATTAATAGTTCTCCGGACGCCAGGCCGAAGCCAACACTTTAACCTCTGTTTCTAATCGGTTACCTAACGTCATTATCGCAAAAATTATAAACCCTTTGCGATATTATCGTCAAAGGTGATTATCACTACACAACTGCCAATACGCCTTTTGGCTCATGCGTCTACGCCGGGTTGCGCGGTATCCTGCAACGGTAGGCACGCATACCGCTGCCAGACTACAAAAGTCTGGGAGACTTTTGTAGTCTTTCTGGGTGTGCGTCAGGTTTATTACTAATCATTCTGGAGATAACAATGACTAATGTACGACAAACGCTTTTTGATATGCGTGGTTTTGTAGTGATTTGGATTGGCTAAATGGCCTCAATGTTGGGCAGCGGACAGCACACAGCTTGTTTGGCAGCTTGGGGGCAATAGCCGGTCTGGTCAGTTACCTTATGCCCGCCATTCGGCAGGTGGAAGAGCGGCTGCCAGATCATGATTTGGTAACGGCCGTTGCTCAACCCATCCCGGCCACACCGGCCGCCGCCGACTAGATCGGCGGGGTCAACGCTCCGGTTGCAGCGGCAGTCAGCATAGTCGAATAGGGCGATCGGCTTCGGCCCATTCTCAGTCCGACCAGAGCAAGGCAGCGATCAGCAACAAGCACAATGAGACTCCCCGCTCACAAGGAGCCAACTGCCTCGCTAAGCACAATGAGGAGATTGAAGCTCCCTTGGAGCGCCGTGGCTTTGCAAAGCGAGTACGCGATCACGCGCATACCCTATACCGCGACGAACGTGCCCCGGAGTTCTGCGCGCAGCGGGCGGTGGCTGGCCAGATACGCCCTCAGCGCCTCTATGCCTCGCTCACTATGCTGTTGGCGATTACGGCCGTACTTCTGCGCGACGCCTTGCTCGGTGATAAAGGCCGTGGGGTAGTAGCGTCCGGGTTGTACCAGATCGTCGCCTACAAACAGTTGCTGCACCCGCTGTCCGGCTGGATTTTCGATCTTGATATAGGCCGTGAAGCCGAGACTGCGTTTGACGTAACCACCCATCTGGTTGTACGGATCGCAGGCAAACGTTCGCTCTAGATTCTCCTCCAGCATCGCCACAATTTCCTCGCCCGTCAGCTCGACCGTTGAGATTGGCGGGTTCATTGGGATGATGTTGTAGAGGTCGTTCAACGTCACCTCTCCGGGAATGATGGGCGCGCCATAGCGCCAACCATTCGAGAATACCAATTGCGCCCCCGTGCTTTCCAGCAACGCCTGCAACAGGAAATTGTCCATCGTTGATTCCAGCAAGGTCGCCCGGTTGAGCGCTGTCGCCGTTACCCCCACAACTGTTGATAGTTCTTCCTGATAAGGCGCGAGCGCCTGGCGGACAAGGTCATCTACCTCCGGATCGGGATCGATATTGGCTTCTACCTCAATCAGCTCGTGCCGGTAGTCAGCGACACGTCCTTCTTCAATCTCCAGATCCAGGCGGCCCAGGAAAGAACCATGGCAGCCCGACTGTATGATCAACGTTTCCCCCTGGAGGACCGGTTTATACAGGCGGTGATGGGTGTGGGCGCTCAGGCAAACATCAATACCCTGCACCTCCGAGGTCAGCTTCATATCCTGGGGAAATCCGAGGTGGGAAAGGAGGACGACCAGGTCTACCTTCTCCTGCGTGCGCAGAACATGGATGATAGAAGGAAGTTCTTCTCGACCCAGAGTGAACTGGATCCCGGCGCTAAAGGAAGGGGGCATGGCCTTATCTATAATATTGGAAGCGATGCCCACGAGACCGATCCGTAACCCGCCGATTTCCTTCACGCTGTATGGCGGAAAGAACCGCTCCTGGGTTGCCTCATCGTAAACATTGATTGCCAGCATCGGGTAGTTGAGTTTTGCTGCGCTCTGCTTGAAGGCCTCGGGGGCGTACTCGCCCATCATGAA
>JAWOIM010000298.1:0-3889 GCA_046484685.1 Chloroflexota bacterium
CCACCGATCCGGGACCCAACGGCCGTTAAGCAGCAGCGGCTGCCACAGCGGCATATCCCCCTTTTTAAGCCCTGGCCCCGGCACCACCACCACCAAACCGGTTCCATCACTAAACCAAACCCCCCGACCCCCCGTCCAGCCGGGCAGGCGCACGCCGGCCGTTTGCACTTGCCGGCCGGGCTGCTGGGCCAGTTGGCTTAGGGGAACCACAGCAGACGGTATTTGAAGCAATGTCAGCGGATGGGCGCTCAGGGGCAACCCGAGCAGTTCCCGTTCCCAGGCCAGCCGTTGGGCCGGCGTATCGGGCGCCACGGCCGTTTCGGTAGCAAAATCAAAAGCCATCTGCCGGGCACTGCCCGCCCGCAGCAGCGGTTCCGCCTGGGCCAGCAGCATGGCCCGGCTCTCTCCCAACCCATCCAGCGCCCCGCAGCGAATCAGGTGGTCCACCTCTTTGGCCGACAGCGCGACTCGATTCAATAGATCCGGCAGATCGGAAAACGGCCGTTGGGCCACAATTTCCGCCACCGACGCCCGTCGCAGATCCCGCACCGCCCGCAGACCCAACCAGAATACCGGCCCTGTCTCCTCCTCTGTCAGCGTCAGGCGGCGGCCGCTTACATTCACATGCGGTGGGCAGACCCCAATACCCAACCGCTGCGCCTCCGCCAGATAAATGGCCGCATGGTGAAAGCCGCCCCCCACTGCCAGCCGCGCCGCCAAAAACTGAGCCGGGTAATGGGCCTTCAGATAGGCCGAGCGGTAGCTAACATCGGCGTAAGCAGTGGCGTGCCCCTGGTTAAAGCCATAACCGGCAAAAGCCATCACCTGTTCCCACAACGTTTCGGCCTGGGGGGGCGTTAAGCCACTCTGCGCCTGGCAGCCGAGCAGAAATTCCAGGCGCAGCGTCCGCATTTCACGAGCGGCAAATTTGCTCATACCGTGGCGCAGCCGGTCCGCCTGTGCCCAGCTCAGCCCGGCAACCTCAGTGGCTACGCGAAGCACCTGTTCCTGAAACAGCAGCACGCCCTGGGTGGGGGCCAGAATCGGTTCCAGGGCGGGGTGCAAAAAGGAGACCGCCTCTTGGCCCCGGTAGCGGCGCACAAAGGCGGCAGCCATGCCGCCGCTGGCCGGACCCGGCTTGAAAAAGGCGTTGGCCACGGCCAGATCGCGCACGTTTTGGGCCTGCAACTGGCGCAAGGTACGTTGGGCGCCGGTGGATTCACATTGAAAAACAGCAATCGTTTCGCCCCGGCTGAGTAAAGCGGCCGTTTTCTCATCCGTCAACGGTATCTCTGTTAGACGAAAATCGGGGTCGGCATTACGGCCAATCAGGTCGGCCGCTGCGGCCAGCACCGTCAACGCCCGGATGCCCAGCAGGTCGATTTTGGGCAGGCCAATCGCTTCCAGGTCGCTGTGGTCATATTGGGTAATCAAAAAGCCTTTGGCGGCCATCTGTACCGGTACCAGGTCGGTCAGCGGGCCGGGTGTAATTACGATGCCGCCGGGATGAATGCTCAGATGGTGGGGTTGGCCAATCAGATCAAAGGCGGCTAAAACGGCCGTTTTTTCTCGTTCGTCATCCAATCCGGCCACCACCTCTGCCACGTCTGGCCCCTCGCGACGACGCGGGTCAGGATGCCAGTGACGGGGAAAGAGAGCGGCCAACGCTTTCTGCCGCGGCGGAGCCAGCCCGTACGCTTTAGCCGTCTCGCCCACGGCCGATTTAGGCTGCATGGTGCTGATGGTGGCCACCAGCGCCACCCGCTCCGGGCCGTACCTGCGGCGCACGTAGTGAAGGACCTCATCGCGGCGGCGGCTGCAAAAGTCGAGGTCGATATCGGGCAGGCTGGCGCGGGCCGGGTTAAGGAAACGTTCAAAGAGCAGGTTGTGGGCAAGGGGATCCACATTGGTGATGCCCAGGCAGTAAGCGGCCAGCGAATTGGCCACGCTGCCGCGCGTGTTGAAGGGGATTCCCTCCCGGCGGGCAAAACGGGTAATGTCGGCCACCAGCAAAAAGAGCGGCTCAAACCCAAAACGGCCGATAACCGCCAGCTCCTGCGCCAGCCGTGCCTCGGCCACTTCTGCTTCCGGGCCATATAAACGCATCAGACCCGCTTCAGCCTGGGCCTGCATGGTAGAAGCGGCCGTTTCCCCTTCAGGTAACGAGAGGCTGGGCCAGCGGGTACGGCCGTCGGGCAGCGACGCTTCACACCGCTCCACAATTTGGGCCACGTTGGCCAGCGCCTCGGGCAAACCGGCATAGCGGTCGGCCAGGTCGTCTGCGTCCAGCCAGTGGCTTTCGGCGGGTAGATCATCGAGGCTGACCTCGCTCAGGGGGCAGTTGTGGTCGATGGCCCGCAGCAGGGCCAGCCGCTCCCGCTCGGCCACAGTCAGGTTATAAACGGGATGAACGGCCACCGGGCGCAGCCCAAACCGCTCACCCAGGGAAACGGCCGTTTGCCCTACCGCCTCATCCCGGCCACGCGCATCCCGCGCCACGCTCACATAACAATTTTCTTCAAACATATTGCCCAAACGGGCGGCAATATGAATGGCTGCCTGTTGCTTCCCTGCCCGTATATACCGTTCCAGCCAGCCTTGCGCCCCACCCGTCAAACAAATCAACCCCTCTACATGGGCCTGCAGCTCATCCCAGCCCACGCCCTGCGACCGATCGGCCGTTTGTGCCAGCGAGGCCAGACGGCACAACGAACGGTAGCCCATTTCGTTTTGGGCCAGCAGCACCAGTTGACCCGGCCTGGTAGGGGCCAGGGGCACTTCGCCGGCCAGGGGACCTACCGCCACCGTCATGCCGATAATTGGTTTGAGACCGGCGGCCCGGCAGGCACGCCGCAGGGCCACCGCCCCATGTAGGGCGTTGCTGTCTGTCAGGGCCAGCGCCGGCCAGCCCGCAGCCACAGCCCGCCCCACAAGCTGCTCAACAGAGGGCGTGGCCCGCAGCAAGCTGTAATGGGAATGCACATGCAGGTGGGTGAAGGAGGCCGGTAGAGTCATAGGGTCGGTAGTCGGTAATCGGTGGTCGGTAATCGGTAGTCAGTGATCGGCAATGTCGCTGCGCGACCACTTCGCGTACGGTGGTGCATGGTCTATCGTCCATGGTCTATCGTCCATCATCCATCGTCCATCGTCCATCATCCATCGTCCATCATCCATCATCCATCGTCCATAAATCATATGTTCTAATCAACAATCAGGCAAGGATTTTGAGAGGTTTAGAAGTTCCGCTCAAAAATGCTACAATACTAGACAAATGAAAACCCATCGTCCATCGTCCATGGTCCATCGTCCATGGTCCATCGTCCATGATCTAAGGAGTTGTATGACCGAACAAACCGAACGTGACACCCCGCTGCTGGTCGCTTTTGTGGCCGACTTGATGTTTACCAGCCGCATTGCCAACGTAGCCAGGCATCTGGGCTATCGCATCGAATGGATTGAACGGGCCGGCGATCTGGGCGACATAGAGCCCAACGCGCCGCCGGAACGGCCGGGCGAACTGCTGCACGGCCGCGAAGGGCAGCTTTTTCAGAAATTGGCCGCCTGGCAGCCGGCGCTGCTCCTCTTTGACCTGACCAATGAGGCCATTCCCTGGGAACCCTGGATTACGATTTTGCGGGCCTCCCCGGCCACGCGCCGTATGCCCATCCTCTGTTTTGGCCCCCATGAAGATGTAGCGCGGATGAAACGGGCCAAAGCGGTGGGGGCCACGGCCGTTTTAGCCCGCTCCCAATTTACGGCCAACATGCCTGATCTCTTCCAGAAATATGCTCGCATCCCCGACTATGAAGCGTTAGACAGCGCCTGCCGGGAGCCATTGCCCGACCTGGCCCGGGGCGGCATCGAGCTGTTCAATGAAGGGGAATTCTAT
>JAWOIM010000368.1:0-4704 GCA_046484685.1 Chloroflexota bacterium
CTGGAAGATTTAGGCAGCCGCAACGGGACGTTATTGAACGGGATATTATTGGGCGAGGGGGAAACGGCCGTTATTTCCAGCGGCGACATTATCGGCATTGGCAGCGTCCGCTTACGCTTTGTGACGGTTGACGGACAAGGTATAATTAGGTCATGATTCAGCAACCATCACCAACTAACCTCACTGCCGAACCCACCTGGGATATTGCCTACCTCTTTCCCCATCAAGGGGCGTGGAGTGAGGAGGAGTATCTCAACCTGGATACCAACCGCCTCATTGAATTCTCTCACGGCTATCTGGAGGTCTTACCTATGCCCTCGCCAGCCCACCAGCGCATTGTGGCCCACCTGTATCAAATTTGCGTACAATTTATCCTGGCTCAGCAGTTGGGGGAACTCCTGTTTGCCCCGCTGCGTGTCCAGTTGTGGCCGGGCAAATACCGGGAGCCGGATCTGGTTTTTATGGCCGCGGAACACGATGACCGCAAATTGGAAAAGTATTGGGAAGGGGCCGACCTGGTCATAGAGATTATTAGCAATGATGACCGTCGCCGCGATACCGATGTTAAACGGCGGGAATATGCTCAGGCGGGCATTCCCGAATATTGGCTGGTTGATCCCCAAGATGAGACGATAACCGTTCTCTATCTGGCCGGGCAACAGTATGCAGTCCACGGCCGTTTTCACAAAAATGATCAGGCTACCTCTCGTCTGCTGCCAGGGCTGCTCGTCAACCTATCAGACATTTTCACATAACAAATATTCTGCGTGTAGTACTTACGCAATACGCAATACCTATCAGGAGTCCCCATGAATTTACAACTCAACAACAAAGTTGCCCTCATCGCTGCCTCCGGCACCGGGCTGGGGTTGGCCACGGCCCTGGAACTGGCGCGTGAAGGGGCCAGGGTGGCTCTCTGCGCCCGCACGCAGGCTGATTTAGATGAAGCTGTAACCCAAATTGAAGGGGAGGGGGGCACGGCCGTTGCTTTCACCAGCGACCTGCTAGATCCCGACCAGATTGAGCAGCTTGTCAACGACGTGGTGGCCCATTACGGCCGTCTCGACATTCTTATCACCAACGCCGGCGGCCCGCCCGCCGGCACCTTTGACAGCACCGATGTTGACGCCTGGGAGCGCGGCTTTAATTTGACCCTGATGAGTGCAGTGCGGCTAATCAAAGCCGCGCTGCCTCATCTGCGCCAGAGTGATGCCGCCAGCATTTTGACCATCACCAGCGTCTCCGTCCTGCGACCCATTTCCGGATTGCTGCTTTCTAACGTCATGCGGCCGGCCGTGGCCGGCTTAACCCGCAGCCTGGCTCAGGAATTGGCTGCCGACAATATTCGTGTCAACGCCATCCTGCCCGGCTGGACGGCTACGGACCGTGTTACCCACATTTTTGAAGACCGGGCCGCACGGAATGGGACCAGCATTCAAGATGAACAAGCTGGTATTGTGCAAACAATTCCCCTGGGGCGCATGGCCGATCCCGCCGAATTCGGCCGTGTGGCCACTTTCCTCGTTTCATCCGCGGCCAGCTATATCACCGGGGTCCTTCTGCCCGTAGACGGAGGCAGCACCATATGAGCGTCCACGGCCGCGGCTGGTGGGCCTACCTGAGCCACGACGAAGCCCAAAATCAAAAACCGATCACCCGCGAACTACTCTGGCGTATTTGGGCATTTACCCGGCCCTACCGGGGGCGCATTTCCCTGCTGCTGCTGACTATTATACTTATTTCCGGCCTGTCGCTGGTGCCGCCCCTTCTCTTTCGAGATTTGATTGATGTGGCCATTCCCAATGCCGATTACGGCCGTCTCAATCTTTTGGCCCTGGGTATGATCAGTATCCCCATTCTCAATGGGATCATTGGCATTTTGCAGCGCCGCCTCAACGCCGAGATAGGGGAGGGGGCCATTTATGATTTGCGCCGTGCCCTCTTTACCCATTTACAGCGCATGTCGCTCCGTTTTTATACCAAGACACGCACCGGCGAAGTCATGTCCCGCCTCAACAGTGATGTGGTGGGGGCGCAGCAGGCGGTCAGCGGCACCATTCCCGAAATTGTCTCCAACCTGGTTTCCTTTGTGGCTACGTTTGCCATTATGATGGCCCTGGAATGGCGGCTAACGCTGCTGGCCCTGGCCCTGCTGCCGCTGTTTGTGCTGCCGGCCCGCTATATCGGCCGTATTTTACGCCGTATTCGCCGCCGCTCGATGGAGCTAAACGCGGAGATGAACGCCACCATGAATGAGACGCTCAATGTGGGTGGGGCGCTGCTGGTCAAACTGTTTGGCCGTGAGCAGCGGGAAATTGACCGCTTCAGCCGGGACGCGGCTGAAGTGCGGGATATTGGTATCCGCTCGGCCGTGATTGGGCGCTGGTTTTTTGTGATGCTCAGTATCGTTAGTGCGGTGGGAACGGCCGTTGTCTATTGGGTGGGCGGTTACCTGGTCCTCAGCCCCGATTCTGCCTTCACCATCGGCACCATTGTCGCCTTTGGCAGCTACCTGGCCCAATTATACGGCCCGCTGATGTCGCTGACCAACGCGCCGGTCGAATTTGTGCAGAGCATCGTCAGCTTTGAGCGCGTTTTTGAGGTGCTGGACATTCCTATGGAAATTGAGGAGCAGCCTAATCCGGTGCTGTTAGGGGCGGTAAACGGCCGTCTCCAATTCCACAATGTTTCCTTTGACTACGAAATTTTACCCGAAGGTCAGGAAAAGGCCGGTCTGACCGATGTGGCTCGTTTTGGCCGGCGTCATCTAGACAGCCATCTGAAGCGTGGAAAAGCTAAAGAGAATGGTCAAGAAGAGGAAGCCCTGCCCGAAACCCGCTGGGCCTTGCAAGATGTCAACTTCACCATCGAACCGGGTCAACTGGCGGCTCTGGTCGGTCCCAGCGGTGCCGGCAAAACAACGATTACCTATCTGATTCCCCGCCTCTACGACCCCACCGGCGGTACGGTCAGCATTGACGGCCATGACCTCAAAAGGGTGGCCCTGGGCGACCTTTCCCACAATATCGGCATGGTGACGCAGGAGACTTACCTCTTTTACGACACCATCCTGGCCAACCTGCTTTATGCCCGGCCGGATGCGACCGACACCCAGGTCATTGCCGCCGCCCAGGCGGCCAACATCCATGAGTTCATCGCCGGTCTGCCCGACGGCTATGATACGGTAGTAGGCGAGCGGGGCTACCGGCTCAGCGGTGGCGAACGGCAGCGTATCGCCATTGCCCGCGTCATCCTCAAAGACCCCCGCATTCTTGTCCTGGATGAGGCCACCGCCCATCTCGACTCCCTCTCGGAAGCGCTAATTCAGGAGGCGCTGCAGCGGGTGATGCTAGGGCGCACCAGCCTGGTCATTGCTCATCGTCTTTCGACTATTCTGGCGGCGGATAAGATTTTGGTGATGGATCACGGCCGTCTGGTGGAACAAGGCAGCCACGCCGAGCTGCTGGCCCAAGGCGGTCTGTACACCACCTTATATGAAACCCAATTTCGCGCCAACGAACGTGAAGCGTGAATAAGCCACCGCGCCTCACATTTGTCACCTTTGGCGGGGCTTACGCCGTCCTGGCCTACATTGCCCAGGAAGCGGTTGGTACCTACGGCTGGCTCCAGCCCGGTGAAATGCTGGACGGCCTGGGCATAGTAGTTGAGCAAAATATTGGGTTTGGCACAGGACTATAGTACTATTTAATTTGCGCCCTGATCACTCGCGTATCTGTCATGTTTTGGTACACTGAAAAGCGGTAATAACCATCTGTTGATCCCACATAAGGAGTAAAAAGGATGAATAAACGTAAGCTTTTCGTGTTCCTGGCGCTCATTTTGAGCCTGTCGCTGGCAGCCGTGAGTTGGGCGGCCCCGGCAGCCGAGGTGGCCGAGTCGTCTGTGATGACCAAACAGATTGCCGCCCCGGCCGATGAGATTGCCAGCCTGGCCTTGCCCGATCCGGCTGCAACCGGCCTTCAGTCTCGCTGGGCCGTTGTGCCTGTCACCCTGACACAAAATAGAGCAGGGGAGTGGACCTGGCAGAGCGAGATACCTTTCGACAGCAGTGAGCGCCTGTCGGTGATGCTGCTTTCACCCCATGCCGACCGCTGGCAGGTCTCGGTGACAGCCCCCGGTCGAACGGCCGCCGTGCCTATGGATCGTCATGATGGTTTCCGGGCTGCCTATCATGGTGCTGCTTATCAGGCGGCTCAGTTCGGTCTGGACAATAATCTGTTCCCGGCTGAACTGCTGACCTTTGAGCAGGTCGCGGCCGGTGAATGGCAGGTACAAGTTACGGCCGATTCCCATACGGCCGCCCGCGAGGGAATAGCTGATGGCTACCTGGTCTTGTCCGGTGACAGTCCTTATCAAATTTATACGCATCTCAGCAGCCACAACCTGGTCGTGGGCCAAACCATTGGTCTGGAAACCTTTATCTTTACGGCTGATGCTGCTGAAGAACAGGTTCCCCAAGAAGCAGCCGTCGATTTGATTGACGCGGCCACTGTGCGCCTGGTGCTGCCCAGCGGTCAGGTAGAAACAGTGCCCATGACTGTTAATCGTGATGGCCGGGCAGTGGCCCAGTTCCAGGCCGGCGAACCGGGCAGCCACACGGCCCACGTCCTGGTTGAAGGGCGTACCGCTGCCGGTGAGCGCTTTGTCCGTACCAGTGAGCATGCGTTCCCCGTGATTGCCCCG
>JAWOIM010000373.1:0-3944 GCA_046484685.1 Chloroflexota bacterium
TGCTCGGCTACCTGTAAGATTCGTAGGCGATTGGCGGCCGCATCGGCCCGCTCTAATCGCCCCGCTGTCGTCTCGCCTATCATATTGTCCAGTAAGATATGTTGGGTCATGTTGTTTTTGCCTGTTCTTGTAGGTACACAGCCAGAAACCGGGGTTTTCTCTGGTATGCTAATAATTAGTCCCTGCTAAAAACCCGGTTTCTTCACCAGGAGTGGATAGGTATGATTTATGACAGAAAAATGAGGAGCCGTTGACAAGCGGACTCAAGTCCGTTAATATCTTAACAGACAAACGGACCCAAGTCCACTTTTTTCATTTTTATATAGTTGTGGTTAAGCAAATCGTTCTCACGCCAAACCGTATCAGATTTGCTGCCAACTTACACAAGGAGATTATAACACAATGAACTGGCAAATTGACTCAGCTCACTCAGACATTACTTTTTCTGTTCGTCACATGATGATTTCGAAGGTGCGCGGCCGTTTTACTGACTTTAGCGGCACCATCAACTTCGACGAAGACACCCCGGCCAATACCAGCGTTCACGTGGAAATTGATGCTGCCAGCATCGATACTCAGGAAGAAGATCGGGACACCCATTTGCGTTCCGCCGATTTCCTGAACGTAGAAACCCATCCTAAATTAATCTTTGTCGGTAAAGAAGTAAAACAAACCGGCTCAGATAAGGGGAAACTGATTGGCGACCTGACCATCAGCGGCGTGACCAAAGAGGTTGTGCTGGATGTAGAATATGCCGGTCAAGCTAAAAGCCCCTGGGGAACCTACAGCGCCGGTTTTTATGGCTCCACTGAAATCAATCGCAAGGATTTTGGTCTGACCTGGAACCAGACTTTGGAAACGGGCGGCATTCTGGTCGGCGACAAAGTCAAGATTGAAATTGACCTCGAAATTGTGAAGCAAACCGAAGCTGAGACCGAGTCGGAAGAAGAAGCAGTCACAGCTTAATAGACCCAGTCCCCTATCAAAAAATAGGAAAATACTGTCATCTGGAGCGGATCGTGATATTATGAACGGCCGAAACAGATGACAGTTTTTTTGTTTTTAGCCAACCAAAAGCGAGGCTTTTGGACTGTAACCCAAGCAAGGCCCTGAACATGAAAAAAGTAACGATTCTCGATTTACAAAAACGGAAAGAGCAGAGTCAACCCATCACCATGCTCACCGCCTACGACTACAGTATGGCCGAGATGGTAGACAGCGCCGGCATCGATGTCATTCTGGTAGGCGACTCGGTAGGTATGGTGGTGATGGGGTTAGACAGCACCGTGCCGGTCACCATGACTGAGATGCTGCATCACTGCCGCCTGGTGGCCCGCGGCAGTCGGCGCGCTTTCCTGGTGGGTGATATGCCCTTCCTCTCCTACCAGGCCAGCATCCAGGAAGCTATCCACAACGCCGGTCGCTTTTTGAAAGAGGCCGGTATGGAGGCAGTTAAGTTGGAAGGGGGGCAAGAGATGGTGGAGACAATAACGGCCGTTGTCCGCGCCGGTATTCCCGTGATGGGCCACATTGGGCTAACGCCCCAATCCGTCTCCCAATTAGGTGGCTATCGCATTCAGGGAAAAACGGCCCTGGCTGCCCAAAAGCTGCTCGACGACGCCCTGGCTCTGGAAGCAGCCGGCTGTTTCTCGCTGGTCCTGGAAGCCGTGCCCGCACCGGTAGCCACCGCCATCAGCCAACGACTCCACATCCCTACCATCGGTATCGGTGCCGGACCAAGCTGTGATGGTCAGGTCCTTGTTTACCATGATATGTTGGGGCTGTTTGAAAAGCTTCAGCCTCGCTTTGTAAAGCGGTATGCCAACCTGCGCCAAACCATTCTCGACGCCCTGACCGCCTACCGCGACGAAGTCACCGCCGGCCAATTTCCCGCCGAAAATCACACCTACCCCATGGATACGGCCGAATATGAGGCGTTTATGGCCTACTTAAAAAAACGTGAAACGTGATACGTGAGGAGAGAAAACTCACGTATCACAGCTTGCCCTGAACGCAGTTGAAGGGTTTCACCCATCACACAAAAATTATGACCATCACCATCATCGGTATCGGCGCTATGGGTTGTTTATTTGGGGCTTACCTGAGCCAGGTGGCCACCATCACCCTGCTGGGCCACTGGCCGGAACAGGTAGCCGCCTTGCACCAATCCGGACTGCGTCTGCTGGCAGCAGATGGTCAGGCAAGTCACTATTGGCTTAACGTCGTTACTGCCCCCGACCACGCGCCGCCGGCCGACCTGGTATTGGTACTGGTTAAAAGCTATCAGACGCCGCAAGCGGCCCAATTGGCAGCGCAGGCGTTAGCCCCTGAGGGCGTCGCCGTCACCTTACAAAATGGCGTGGGCAATCTGGCGCAGGTAACGGCCGTTCTCGGCCCAAACCGGGCCACGCTGGGGACCACCTCTCAGGGGGCCACACTGCTGCAACCAGGCCTGGTGCGTCATGCCGGGCATGGTCCAACCCACCTGGCCCAACTGGCAGCAGCGGCCGTTGGGCAAAACCTGTTACTGCAAAAACTAACTCGCCTGCTGCTGCAGGCCGGGCTGGAAACTCACCTGGTAGAAGACGCCAACGGCCTGGTCTGGGGCAAACTGGCCGTTAACGCCGCCATCAACCCACTTGCCGCCCTGCTCAACGTGCCCAACGGCTTTCTGGCCACAAACCCCACCGCCCGCAAATTTATGTTTGCCGCCGCTCGTGAAGCGGCCGCCGTCGCCCAGGCCCTGGGCATCCGCCTGCCCTACCCTGATGCCGCTCAACGTGCCCTGGAAGTGGCCCAGGCCACCGCCGCCAACTATGCCTCCATGTGTCAGGACTTGCAGCACGGCCGCCCCACCGAGATCGAGGCCATCTGTGGCCCCATCGTCCACCACGGCCGGCAGTTGGGCATTCTCACACCCGTTAACCACCGGTTATTGACTTTAATCAGACATATTCAATGAACAGTCTTTCGTTTCCCGTTTTTCGTTTTACGTTTTCAGTTTTTCGTTTCTCGTTTCCCGTTCCCGTCAGGAGTTAACTATGTTTATTGCCAAAACAATTTCCGAAGTTCGTCAGCAGCGAGGGGTCGAACCTGACGCCAGTTGGGGTCTGGTTCCCACCATGGGATTTCTACACGAAGGGCATTTATCCTTAATTCGGCAGGCCAAAGCAGAAAATGATCGGGTTGCCGTCACAATTTATGTCAACCCTACCCAGTTTGGGCCCCAGGATGATTTTGACAGCTATCCGCGTGATCTGGAGCGTGACCTGGATACATTGCGTCAGGAAGAGGTAGATCTGGTTTTTACGCCCTCAGATAAGGTGATGTATCCAGAGGGGTTTGAAACGGCCGTTACCGTGCAATATCTGACCAACCGGCTGGAAGGAGCAGCCCGCCCCACCCATTTCCAGGGTGTCACCACCATCGTCGCCAAGCTGTTTAACCTCATCCAGCCCCGGCGTGCCTACTTCGGCCAGAAAGACGCTCAGCAAACGATAATTTTGCGCCGCATGGTGCAGGACCTTAACTTCAACCTGGAGCTGATCATCTGTCCTACGGTGCGTGAAGCAGATGGCCTGGCGCTTAGCTCGCGCAATAAATATCTGAACCCGGCCCAACGCCAGGCAGCCACCGTGCTGTATCGCGCTCTACAAGCGGCCCAAACAGCCTACGACAGCGGCGAACGGCGCGGCCAACCGCTGCGCCAGATCATGACCGAAACCGTAACGGCCGAACCGCTGGCCCGCCTGGAATATGTCAGCGTCGCCCATCCTCACACCCTGTTCGAACTGGACGACATTAACGGTGATGCCCTGCTCTCGCTGGCCGTGCGTATCGGTAATACGCGCTTGATTGATAACATCCTTTTGCCGCAGTGAATGGAAGGCAGAGCAGGGCTTTTCAGTAGTCGGCAAGTGTGCCTTATCGTAGCCGAGGTATCC
>JAWOIM010000708.1:0-3321 GCA_046484685.1 Chloroflexota bacterium
GCTGGGCTGCCGGTTATAGCTGGGCTGCCGGTTATAGTTGGGCCGCTGGTTATAGCTGGGTTGGCGCACTTCTGGGCGCGTAATATTGAGTATAGGGTCTATTACCCACAGACTGAGATAGCAGCGATGGCTTAAGCGTCATCGCTGCTTTTTATTTGTATAATTGCTATGAAAAATATGCCGCCTCGAAAGTGGTCAGAATTGGCCTGGATTGTTTTATTGTCGGTTGTCTGGTTTGGCATTGGTTGGCTGGCAAACGGCCGTTTCCAACCCACCAATCTTACTCTCTTTAACCAGGTGTTAAACGGCCTGTCTGCCAATCAGATGGGCGCTGTTCCCGACAGCCGTGACCTGACTTACGCCGCTCTACATGGCCTGGTGGAGCGTCTGGATGATCCCCACGCAGCCTTCCTCGAGCCGGCCGTTGCCCGGCGCTTTCAGGCCGATTTTGACGGCCGTACCGGCGTGATTGGCCTCTTTCCTGAATTTCAAGACGGGCAGTGGGTAGTTAGCGTTGTGCTGCCAGGACAAACAGCGGCCGCGTCCGGGTTACAGTCCGGTGATATTCTCCTGGCGGTAGACGGCGTGCCGGTAACGGCCGCAACAACCTCGCCGGTTATCAGTCTTCTCATTCGCGGCCCAATTGGTGAACCGGCTCAAATCGTTGTCAGCCGGGATGGGGTAGAGCGCCTGTTCACCCCCATTCGTGAAGAACGGTTCGTGGCCGATGACCCACAACTGCTGGAGGGCAACATCGCCTACCTGGCCCAGTATACCTTCACCGCCAACGCGCCGGAGGTTGTGGCGGCCAGCCTGCGCCAGCTTATGGCCCAACAGCCGGCTGCTTTGATCTGGGATCTGCGCAGCAACGGTGGCGGCTCCATGGAAGCTACTCAGCAGGTGTTGAGTTATTTTATTGATGACGGCGTTTTGTTTCTGGCGGAGCTGCAGAACGGCCGGCAGCGCACTTTTGCCGCCAATGGCGACGGGCTGGCTACCGAGATTCCTCTGCTGGTGTTGATTGGGGAGCGTACCTATTCATCGGCCGAAACGGCCGCTGTGGCTATTGCCGACCATAATCGTGGTATTCTCATCGGTGAACCTACACACGGCAAGGGAACTATCCAGGAAGTGGTCGATCTGGTTGACGGCAGCAAGCTGCAATACACTGTCGCCCACTGGCTCTCACCCACGGGCCAGTTCTATGAAGGGCATGGCGTCCCCCCCGACCTGTTCGTCGCTGACGATCCCACGACTGAGACCGATGAGGTCCTCGAATTTGCCCTGACCTATATTCGAGAGAATTTGCTGGCAGAGTCAGTAACCGGTAACCCGTAATCGGCCTATCACACCTGCCGGGGCCGATATTGCAGCGACTCGGCCAGGTGAACAGCCTGAATCTCGGCCGCGCCGGCTAAATCGGCAATGGTGCGGGCCACTTTGAGGACGCGATGAAAGGCGCGGGCGCTGAGGCCCATTTGGGCCATGGCGCTTTTCATCAACCGATTACCCGTCTCGTCCAGGATGCAAAATTTGCGCACTTCGCTGGGTCCCATATCGGCGTTGCAGTAGATGCCGATTTCCTGAAAGCGTTCGATCTGGCTCTGGCGGGCCATTTCTACACGCTGGCGTACTGTAGCCGACTCTTCACCGCGTCGTTTGGCCGTCAGCTTTTCAAACTGAATGCGGGGCACGTCCAGATGGATGTCGATGCGGTCCATCAGCGGGCCGGAAATCCGCTTTTGATAGCGGGTGACCATGGCGTTGGAACAGGTGCAGGCGTGCACGGGATCGCCGTAATAGCCGCAGGGGCAGGGGTTTTGGGCGGCAATGAACATGAAGTTGGCCGGGAAGGTGATGGTGCCGCTGGCGCGAGAAATGGAGACTTCACGCGGGTTGCCTTCCAGGGGTTGGCGCAGCACTTCGATGAGCTGTTGGCCAAATTCGGGCAGTTCGTCCAGAAAAAGCACGCCGCGATGAGAGAGAGAGATTTCGCCGGGACGGGGCCAGGCCCCACCGCCGACCAGGCCGGCGTAGCTGATGGTATGGTGGGGGGCGCGAAACGGCCGATTCCGAATCAAGGGCGTATCGGCCGGTAATAAGCCGGCTACGCTGTAAATTTTGGTCACTTCCAGCGCTTCGTCAATTGACATGCGCGGCAAAATGCTGGGCAGTGATTTGGCAATCAACGTTTTGCCGGCCCCTGGTGGCCCGCTCATAAGAGCGTTATGCGCCCCGGCTGCGGCCACCTCCATGCCCCGTTTTACATGCTCCTGCCCCATAATGTCGGCAAAATCGGCCGCATAGACCAGGTCGGTATCAAAGGCATCCTTGATATCTACCGTGAGCGGTTCAATAGCCTTAAGGCCGGTCAAGTGACCCACCAGGCCGCTCAAATCGGTTACGGGCAAAACCTCAACCTCGGGCATTAGCGCGGCCTCTTCGGCATCGGCGGCCGGCACAAAGACACGGCTGTACCCCCCAGCACGGGCCAGGGCGGTCATGGGCAAAATCCCTTTGGTGTGGCGCGTCGTCCCATCCAGCGACAGCTCGCCAATAAAAAGTGCCCCTTCTATTTTGTCAGGCCAGATTTGCTGCGTGGCGGCCAAAATGCCCACGGCAATGGGCAGATCATAGGCCGGCCCTTCCTTGCGCAGGTCGGCCGGGGCCAGATTGACCGTCACCCGCTTGTTGCCGGGAAACTTAAAGCCGCTGTTCTTGAGGGCGGCATGAACCCGGTCCCGGCTCTCGCGCACGGCGGCGTCAGGCAGCCCCACCAGGGCAAAAGCGGGGTAGCCCTGGATGACATCTACCTCCACCTCAACCAGTTCCGCCTCCAGGCCGATAATGGCGCAGCTTAATACTTTGGCCAGCATGAGTACCTCCTCTGTTCGGTGACCGGTAATGTCGTTATGCGACCACTTCGTGTACGGCATCCGGATGACGATTCACCGAATACCGATAACGAATAACGGGCATTATAACAACGCTTGGGTCAATGCGGAAATCGGGGCTGTTGATATATCAGAGCTGCCCCCAAGGTCAAGTTGAAATTGTGCCAATTATACGTACAATGGGAAGCAATGCTAACGGCGAACGGAAAACGGTTAACTGTCAACTATCAACTGTCAACTATCAACTGCTAACTGCTGCCTATCAACTGCTCCAGAGGAAATCATATGTCTGCCATTACTGAATCTGTTGACCTGTCTTTGTTAGACCCTGTTTTGGGGCAGTATAACGGCCGTTCTCGGGCCGCTCTTCTTCCCCTGCTGCATGAGGCCCAGGCCCACTATGGCTGGCTGCCGCCTGAGGTACAGC
>JAWOIM010000714.1:0-4493 GCA_046484685.1 Chloroflexota bacterium
GAGGGCGGCTGCCAGCAGCAGGTACCAGGATAAGGGAATCATCTGTTCTCCTCCTCTGGCTGCTGCGGCCAGGCAAGCAGGATAGCCCCAATCAAGGCGGCCAAAAGCAAAATAGAGGCGACTTCAAAGGGCAGCACATAGGCTTGGGCACTGACAAAAGATTGGCCCAACAGAACCACACTTTCTTCCAAAACGGCCTCATCCACCGGGGTGCGGTGGGCCAGGGGGACGTTGGTGTCAGGGGCCAGCGGCCAGTAGTTGAGAATAATATAACTGATACCGCCCATGGAGAAAACGGCCGCAAGCAATCCGGGCAGCCACTGCGAGTTAAACGGCGTCTCGCGGGCCTGCATCAGCCGCCGCGTCATCATAATGGCAAAAATAACCAGAATGGAAATAGCGCCAATATAAACCAGCAGTTGAGCAGCCGCCAGATAACCGGCCTCTAACAGCACGTAGATACCGGCCACGCCCAAAAATGAAGCCATCATGGCCAGGGCGGCATGAAACAAGTTGCGGTAGGTCACCACCACAACAGCCGAAGCCAGAATCATAAAGGCCAACAGCATAAAAATAAGTTGATCAATCGTCAGACCAAGAATCGTCATAAGTTGGTCTACTCCGTAATAACTATTAACTGATAACGGTTAATGATTAACTGCTAACCGATTACTGAATATTGTGCGCCGAGCGGTCGCCTGGCGACATTCCTAAATGCCGCGCCTAATGGGCGGCAGCGGGCAGATGCTCATCAGGGGCCGGGGCCGACGAAACTGCTTCAGCTTCATGCGCTTCTCGCTGGCGGGCGGCCCGGCGACGAACAATCTCCAGAACAGCAAAGCCAATAAGCAGATTGCTGGCCAGGTGAATCAGGCCACGCCCCACATCGCCGGTCACGCCCAGCTCAATAATAACTTTGTCCAGAATGGCTACGGTGAAAATCAGGGCCAGGCTCAAAGGAACCAGGAACTTCCAGTTGATATTGAGCATTTGGTCAATGCGCACCCGGGGCAGCGTGCCGCGAATCCAGATAAAGACAAAATAGACGGCGAACATCTTCACAAAGAAGACGATCAGGGCCAGTAAACGGCCGATTTCTATCTCACCCACCACCAGGTTCTCTACCCCAAAGAAGCGGTAGCCACCCAGGTAAATGGTGGCAAAGAAACCGGACATAAACAGCGTGCTGATAAATTCTGCCAGGAAAAACATACCAAACTTCATGCCGCCATATTCCACATGAAAACCGGCCACAATCTCCGACTCCGCTTCCAGCAGGTCAAAAGGACTGCGCCCCGTTTCGGCCAGGGCCGAGATAAAAAAGACGATAGCCGACAGCGGTACCACAAACAGGTACGGTATTGTTTGGGCGGCGATAATGCCTTCGGTAGACATGGTGCGGGCCAGCAAAATGGGAACCAGCAGCGACAAAATCATGGGGATTTCGTAACTCACCAACTGGGCCACCGAACGAAAAGCCCCCAACAGGGCGTACTTGTTGTTAGACCCCCAACCGGCCAGCAGCAGCGAGACCACCGATACCGAACTGATAGACAGCACGTAAAAGACCCCAATATTGAGGTCCACCCCAATGATGCCGGGAGCAAAAGGCATAACTGCCCACAACAGCAAAGAGGCCATAACAATCATGATGGGAGCCAGATTATAAGCCAGCCGGTCAGCACCGGTCGGCATAATATCTTCTTTTGTTAACAGCTTGATGACGTCGGCCACCGTTTGCAGCAGGCCAAAGCGCCCACCCACCCGGTTAGGACCAATGCGGTCCTGAATACGGGCAATCACTTTACGCTCCAGCCAGATTAGAAACAGCACAATCAGCAGGGCAAAGGTGGAGACAGTTACCACACCAATCAGGTCCAACACGGCTTCAACCCAAATGGCATCGCCCCACACTTGACGTAAATAGTCAAACACAGTCAGTTCAACCAGGCTTATTAAAAAATCTCCGATGTTGAAGCTCATAAATTACTTTCCTCAAAATTACCAGCCAGCAGCAAGATTGGACCAACTCTTATGAATTGGTCCAATTTCGAGTATTGCTTATACCACTATTTTCTTCTTAAACCGTTGACTCAGGCGTTAGGCAAACAACCGACTTCAGAGCAAAGGCCTAAACCCACTCGAGAACGCCGCGATTCCAGGCATAGATCAGGCCATCAGAAAGGAGAAAGATAAACAGGGCTGTGGCCCCAATAGCAAACAGGCCCAATTGATCGTAAGCCGCAGCAATGGGGAATAAAAAGACGGCTTCTACATCAAAGACAACAAAAACCAGGGCATAGATGTAATATTGCACCTTGAATTGCACCCAGGTATCGCCTACTGTCTCAATACCGCACTCGTAAGACTGCTGTTTGATGGGATTCGGCTTATAGGGGCCAAGAAGCCGGTTCAGTATGATGGGTGCTGCCGGAAAAATAGGGGACAGCACAAAAAAAATCGCGATAAATTGCCAATCAGATAGCACTATTAACCTCTTCTCTGTTCACAATGGTGGTTTGTTTGTGAAATCTGTCTCATTTATAACACATGCCATAATTGCGGGCAAAAGTTTTGGTCAGTTTGCACGCACCGAAACGGATAATTGCCCTCATACCAACGATGACGTAAAGCTGCTAAGGAGACAACAGGCGCAGCGACGCACCAATAAATGGCCAGCATGGCCGGGAATGAAAACGTAACGCAGGTTGCCAACTTGCTGCTTTTCCAGGTTAAAACCTGGGGTACATTTGCTAAGGGGGGAATTCTAACAAAAATGGCGAGTCTGGCAATGGCTACGGCCGTTAAAGCGGCTAAATTGCTTTAATTTATGCGCTGGTTGCAGTATACTCTATGATTGGTGTGTTTGCTGTTGCCTTTTATTGATTATTTAGTGATGGAAAATGTGATTGGTTATGCTGGATCCTGTTCAACCCCAACGGATTATTGTTGTTGATGATAATACATTTACATTGCGCCTGGTACGCCATGCCTTAGAACAGGCAGGGTACGAGGTGCTAACGGCCGTTTCGGGCCAGGAAGCACTGCGCTTGATTACCCGCCACGCCATGCCCCACCTGGCCGTCATTGATTACCATATGCCGGGCATGAACGGGCCGGAATTGTGTCGCTCGATACGAGATTTTAGCGATATGCCCATTATCATGTTAACGGCCGTTGACAACGAGAAAACAATTGCCACCATGATTGAGCAGTTCGCCGACGACTACATCACCAAGCCGTTCAATCCGCCTGAACTACTGGCTCGTGTGCGCCGCGTGCTGCGGCGCATGAGCGACTACGACTATACATTAGATGCAGCCACTCGTATCGACGAACGGCTGCTGGTCAATTTCCCCAAACGTGAGGCCCTGGTGGATGGCACATCAGTCTCTCTGACGCCCACCGAAGCCAAACTGCTCTACATTTTAGTGCGGAATCAGGGTCGCATTGTCACGACTGATTTTCTACTCAGCCGTATCTGGCCTCTGGAAGATGCCCAAGAGGATCGGCTGCATGTTCATATTCACCGGCTGCGTCGCAAAATCGAGCCGGCTGATAAGGAAATCGGCTACATTGAGGCTGCCCGCGGCACCGGCTACCGGTTCCGCGCCTTAACAAACAGCGATATATAGCGTCACGGTCTAATCGTTTCGAGGAAATTTGTGTCCCTAAGAACCAATCAACAATGGCTGCATGATCTGAGAGCGACAGGCCCTGACTACGAAGACGCCCTCGCCGATCTGCGCCAGATTTTGCTAAACGGCCTGCAGCGCGGCGTCCTCAATCGCATCAACACCACCGCTCCCGAATTTGATACCCAGGCCGAAGATTTTGCTCAGGAGGCCCTGCTGCGTATTCTAGACAACCTGGACAACTTTGCCGGCCGCAGCCGCTTTACCACCTGGGCACACAAAATTGCTGCTTCCGTTGTCTTCACCGAGCTGCGTCGCAAACGCTGGGGAGACCCGTCGCTAAATGCCATCATGGAAACCGAGAGCGGTGTTTATACGCCCAGTTTTATGGCCGACCCCACCCCCACCCCAGACAAAGTTGCCGAACGCACCGAAATCTTGCAGATTGTCAACCGGCTTGTTCAAGAAGAGCTTACCGACAAACAGCGCACGGCGCTGGTGGCCTCAGTGATTGAGGGGCAGAGTGGTGCCGAAATAGCGGCCGACATGAAAATGAAAGCCAACGCCGTTTACAAATTGATTTACGACGCTCGCGCCCGGCTCAAATCGCTCCTGGCCGAAAAAGGATTATCACCAGAAGAGATTATGACGACGTTTGAGTAAACCGTGATCCGTTATCCGTAATCCGTTATCCGTTATCGGTGATCCGTAAACCGTACGCGAAGCGGTCGGGCAGCGACATTACTGGTCACCGTTCACCGTTCACCGATTACCGTTTACCGTTTACCGATCACCGCTCATCGTCCATCAGACAGGGTAAGAAAATAAGGCCAAACTTTGTCCAGAGAGTATCATGAC
>JAWOIM010000735.1:0-2671 GCA_046484685.1 Chloroflexota bacterium
ATTGGCATTCCGGCCAGCAGCATTGTCCCCCCAGAAAGTGTGGTGACCATTTCGGCACAGCAGTTGTGGCAGCAACTGCATGATGGCCTCGCGCGCCATGTGGTTCCGGGCGGACTGGCGGCCGATTGGGCAACCAAGATTGCCGCCATCCGTTTTGAGGGGCAAGAGGAGAAACGGCCGTTGATTATTGATGTGCGTGAACCGCGTGAATTTCACCAGGGTCACATTCCTGAAGCGGAACTCATTCCCTTGCCCGAGCTGCTTAAAGATGATGTCAAGCTGCCCAACAATCGTCAGATTGTTTTTGTGTGTCGCAGCGGCCGGCGCAGTATGCGAGCCGCGTATGCTATTCAGAAGCTGGGTGGCATGAATGTGGCTATTCTGGAAGGTGGTATGCACGCCTGGGAAGCGGCCGGCCTCTTGGAAGCAGTAGAGATTTATGCAGAGCAAGATGAAGGGGTGACAGAAGGTTAGCTTTGAATGCTGAACCCTGTACGCGAAGCGGTTGCGCAGCGACATTACCGCATACCGAAACTGGAGGTCATACCGTGGAAGAATTACCATCTCGTAATGTAGGCTTGGACCTGGTGCGAGTGACGGAAACGACGGCGCTGGCGGCGGGACGCTGGATTGGGTCGGGTAATCGGGCCGAAGCCCACCGGGCGGCAACCAGAGCGATGGCGGCGGCGCTGAATACAATTGATATCAACGGCCATATCGTCATTGGTGAAGAGCGGGGCAGCCCTGTTGATGACCTGCTGCACAGTGACCGTATTGTGGGCACCGGCCATGGTCCGGACGTGGATCTGGTGGTTGACCCGATTGATGGCACCGATTCTCTGGTGCGCGGCCGGCCGGGAGCTATCTCGCTGGTAGGGGTGGCCCCTCGGGGCACCATGTGGTCGCCTGTACCGGCCGTTTATATGGAAAAAATTATCGTAGACCGGCGTGCGGCCGCCGTTCTGACGCCTGAATGTATGGACGCTCCGGCTGCCTGGACGCTAGCCCTCATCGCCCGCGCCAAAGAAAAAGCGGTGCGTGATCTGACCGTCATCGTCTTAGACCGGCCGCGCCACAAGCATCTCATCGACGAAATTCGGGCCACCGGGGCCAGAATCTTGCTGCGGGATGAGGGGGACGCCGAAGGGTCACTGGTTGTTACCTCTCCTGAAACCGGTGTTGATATATTGATGGGCATTGGCGGCGCTTCTCAAGGGGTTATTGCGGCCTGTGCCGTTCATGCGATGGAAGGGGCTATGCTGGCCCGGCTGGCCCCGCAAAGTAAACAGGAACTAGAGGCCATCCGTGAGGCCGGGCTGGACGAAAAACGGATTCTGACGGCCCGGGGAATTGTCAACAGCAATGAAATCTTTTTTGCGGCCACCGGCATTACCCACAGCCGTTTGCTGCCGGCCATGCAGTTTCACGGAACCCACGCCACCACCCATTCCTTGCTGATGCGAGCCGAAACAGGTACACGCCGCTTCATTGTGGCTGACCATGCGGCTCGTATTGTTTAGCGAGCGCAACTGTTCCCTAGTCGTTCAACATGGGCGCAGCACACCATGAAGAATGAAAATTCATCGTCTATCGTCCGTCGTCCATGGTCTATTTCAAAGAGGAGCCGTACTCTATCAGCCTTCTACATTGTGACTGTATTTAAACGGCAGCCAGCGTGGACTAACGCCATAGGCTTGCAGCGTCTGGGGATGAAACAGCCAGGCCAGGCCCAGCAGCGGCTGTATCAGGGGGAAGTAGCCGTAATCTGCCCCAAAATGACGCCAGGCCGTACGGCCGATTAGCTCTGGATAAGCAATACTAAGGCCGCCAACCACCAGGGTGCAGAGCGTTTCTAAAAAGAGGACGCTGACGGAGAGGTACCAGCCCCAGGGACGGCGATAGGCCAGCCCAATGGTGGCAATAAGGTAAAATGAAGCCGCCAACGCACTCAGACCGTCAGGCAGATAGGTGCTCTCACCGCGCAGCAGGCGCACCGAAGCCCGTACGCCCGTAGATAAGGCCAGGATCGGGTAAGAAATTGTTAAAATTGTTCCGGCTGCCCCAATGAAACCGGACAGGGCACTTTCGTTTTGTTGATTGTTTTGAGCAGACTGTTTTGTCATAATAAAATTATACCCTATATTTTACAGTGTTACGCCGCAAAATTTGCGCCTTGTGGGTGTGGGCTAATTTTTTCACCACAGAGAACACGGAGGGCACAGAGCAAAAGAGAAAAAACTCCGTGTTCTCTGTGCCCTCTGTGGTGAGAGTTATTGATTGTGGCTGCGCCACGTTATGCACTACGGACTATAAAAAACTATGTCTTCAGAATTTGACTTTGAACCGTATGATCCCTATGAGCCGGAGCAGCCGGGCTGGTCACTGCGAAAACGAATTATCTTTGGCCTGATTGCGGTCGTGGCCATTTTGTCTATGTTGGGCAGCGCCGTTGCCGGTATTGTCTGGCTGGCTACCCAGGACCAGCAGCAGACCTGGCCAACCCCTACGCCCACACGCTGGTGGGGACCAATAGTGGAGGAGCAGGGCAGCGAGGTGGCAAAGGGGCAGAGGGGCGAAGTAACCTATACTTCTGCCACCCTGCAACCTGGCCCCTTTGCCTTCCAGGGTTTTTCAGTAGCCGCGGTTTCCCAACCGCGCCGCCTACTTGGCG
>JAWOIM010000791.1:0-3355 GCA_046484685.1 Chloroflexota bacterium
GCCAGCGACGCCTCATGCCCTTCGGCCACCGACCCCGCCACCCCGTCTGTCGCCACCACCACATGTACCTCCCACCCCTCCTGCACATAGCGGGCCAGCGTACCGCCCAGACCAAACGACTCATCATCAGGATGGGCCACAACAGTTAATAAAGTTCGCTCACTATCAGTCGAAATCATTAGGTTTAACAAAAGAAAACAATTGGTTTGTGAATTAACAAATTGCTGCCCGGATAATGAGCAGCAGCCGCACTTGATTAACAATTCACAAATTCAACAATTCAGCAATTAATTATTTATTGCCTGCCGGCCATATGGGGAAAATGCTGGATCATCGGCAGCAGGGGGATAGTGTGAATCGTCTGAAAAGGATGACGCACACCGGGCAAAGTCAGCAGCATGCCATTGGGCAGCGCCCGGCTCAGGCGGTGGGCTTCATTCAGCGGCACCAGTTCATCCCGGTCACCCACGCTAACCAAAATTGGCGTTTGGATATTGGTGGCAACCTTTTCGGTCAGGCCATTCTCGGCCAGCCAGACGACCAGTTCAGCCGCCTGGCGCACCAGTTCACGCCACTGGCGGCCGCCGTGGGCCTGCACCAGTTGGTCGGCATAACCGGGAACCGACTCGGCCATTTTGTCCGGGTCAAGCTGCTGGCTCATTTGCACGGCGGCCGCTTCAGTCCAGTAGAATTTAGTGGCGTGCATCACCAGGCTGCCCACGCGCCGGGGCTGATTTTGGGCCAGAATGAGTCCCAAATAGCCTCCCAGACTATACCCGGCCACATGCACCTGGCCAACTTGAAGCTGGTCAAGCAGGCCGAGAATATCCCCAACCATGGGATCGGGTCGCAGGACGGCCGCTTCGTTTGTAGAACGGCCGTGTCCGCGCAAATCCATCAAAATAACATGATAATCTTTAGCCAGGGTTTTGGCAAAGGTGGACCATTGCGTTTGAATCGAACCTAACAAACCGGGTAGCAGCAGCAGTGCCGGACTCTTGCTCGATCCCATCACCCGATAATTAATGCTTGTACCATCTTCTGCCGTCCAATTTGGCATCGTTACCTCTCTTTATCCCCTTGGTAGGAATTAAATTAGCTTTTACTTCTGTCTTCTTACTTCTTACTTCCTAAAGCTACCGCCATGCCCACGGCGTGGGAATCGGTATGGGAAATGCTGATGGCCCATTCCGTCAGGTTCAATTGTTGGGCCAGGGCCTGGGCCTGGGCGTGGAGAAGCAGTTCCGGCCGGCCACGATTGTCACAAACTACCTCAATATCAAGCCAGCGCATATCGCCAATCCCCGTACCCAGCGCTTTGGCCACAGCCTCTTTGACCGCAAAACGGCCGGCCAGGCTGGTCGTCCGCCCTTCACACTGGGTCTGCTCTTGTACCGTAAAAAAGCGATCATAAAAACGCTGGCCATGCCGGGCAAAGCCCCGTTCAATGCGGGCTATTTCGATTAAATCTACCCCTACGCTCAACATCAAGATTCCTCACTGCAGCCGGCATGACATTTTCAGATCGTCGGACCGGCTGTGGAAAGTACAAGCTGCTCGCTGCTAAGATATTTTTGGGCAGCCGCCTGAACTCGTTCCACGCTGATAGATCGTATCAGGTCAGGATATTGCTGCAAGAAATCAAGTCCCAACCCGTACAGTTCCATATCACAAATTACGTCGGTCAGACCGCTGTTCGTCTCCAGGCTCATGGGCATAGAGCCAATACGGTACGTTTGACTATCGGCCAACTCCTCGCTGCTGACAGGCTCATTTTGTATACGCTCAATCTCCTGGCGAATACTGCTGACGGCCTGCGTCATCTTGTCGGGAGAGACACCGGCGGCCGCCAGCCAGGGCGCGGGACCCAAGCCACCCTGCAAGCTGCTGTAAGCATAGTAAGCCAGCCCTTGTTCTTCACGAACTGATTGGCCAATGCGCCCCATCATGCCAAACACGCCCAAAATCGTGTTCATCAGGCTGGCATCGAGGTAATCAGGCGCGCAGCGGGGCGGGCCGGGCAGTCCCATAATGAGGTCAGCCTGACTCTTTGCGGGCAGCGGTGTGTAGACCTGGGTAAAGTTATCCGGGCGCGGTGCAGCAGGCACAGGAGGCAGCGGCTGCTGCTGTTCATTTTGCCAATCGCCCAAAACGGCCGTTATCTTCGCCAACGCCACCTCTGCTTTCACCGCCCCCACCAGCGTAATGATCATTCCCGCCGGCCCATAATAACGGCTATGAAAGTCCGCCAGGTCGGCTGCGGTCAGGTGAGGCACCGTTTCAAAGTAACCCTGGGCCGAAATCCCATAGGGGTGGTCTTGGTAAAGCGTCTGGTTAAAAATCAGGCTGGCCAGACGCCGTGTATCATTGGCGCGGATGTGCAGATCGGTCAAAATATGATTGCGAACCTGCAGCACCTGACGCTCGGTAAAGGTAGGCTGGCGCAGCGACTGAGCCAACAATTCCAGCAGCAAATCCAGATCCTCAACCAGACCCTGCCCGGCAAAGTCGGTCAGGTGCCGGCCACCACTAAAGCCGAGCATCAGGCCCACCGCTTCCAGAGCCTCATAAATCTCCTCATGGTCACGACTGGTTGTGCCCCGCATGAGCAAAGCCGCGGTCATATTAGCCAGACCGGCCTGTGCGGCCGTTTCGGCCAGTGCGCCGGCCCGCACCACCCCTTCAAGCACAAAGGATTGGCTGGCAAAATTCTCGTAAACCAACACCGTTATGCCGTTGGCCAGCGTCTGCCGAAAAATGTTTTGCGAATCAGGATAACTCATAGTAACAATTCACTGAACACCGCTCACCCCTCTCGGCGCACCACCACCAGGGTGATATCATCATACTGAGCGGTATTGCCCACAAATTGGTGGACATCGGCCAATATTACATCTGTAACCGATTGAGCGGTGGCCTCAGGTTGGCCGGCCGCCTGGGCAAAGGTTGCTTCTAGCCGGGCCAGACTGTACTCCTCATACAGGTCATTGATGGCTTCGTTGACGCCGTCGGTAAATAAGAGCAGCATATCGCCCGGTTCAATCTGAATACTCTGCTCCTGGATCTCTACTTCAGACAAGACGCCCAGCACCACACCGGGGGCCTGCAGCGTTTGGCAGCTTTGGCTGGCGGCCTGCCACCAGAGCGGATGGGTATGACCGGCATTGGCAAATGTGAAACGGCTGCTGCCTGTATCCAAGGCCCCCAGGACCACCGATAAAAACATATCCGACTCACTGTCTTCCTGAATAAAGCGGTTGGCCAGTACCAACGCCTCGGCCGGCTCCCGGCCGCGCAGCACCGTATTACGAATCGTGGTCCGGCTCAGGGTCATAAAGAGCGCAGCCGGCACCCC
>JAWOIM010000014.1:0-8485 GCA_046484685.1 Chloroflexota bacterium
GCCGGTTTCAACCACACCGACCATTATCCCGCCTGGGATGGTCTGCCTCTCTACGACGCCGCCGAATGGCACGTTTATATAGCTGAAACGTGAAAAGTTCACGCATCACGCATCACGTTTCACGTTTCACGCATCACGCATCACGTTTCACGCATCACGTATCTTTACGCACCACGTGATTCCCCATCACCAGCGTATCCATACCGCTGTTGTAGAAGGTGTTGAGGGCCTGGGCGGGGGTGTTGACAATCGGTTCGCCACGCAGGTTGAAGCTGGTATTCATGATGATGGGCACGCCGGTGGCCTGGCCAAACCCTTTGACTACATCATAGTAGGGGGCGTTCCACTCGCGGCGCACCGTTTGCAGGCGGCCGGTGCCAAAATGGTTCACGGCCGGCACCAGGGCACCCTTTTCGGTAAAGGGGGCCACACAAAGCATAAAACGAAGCGGGTAGATATCGGGCGTAGCCAGATCAAAATAGGTGGGCACATCCTCTTCGGGAATAACGGGCGCAAAAGGCCGGAACGGTTCGCGGAACTTGATCTTGGTGTTGACGATCTCCTTCATCTCTTCGCGGCGGGGGTCGGCCAGGATGCTGCGGCTGCCCAGGGCACGCGGTCCCCACTCAAAGCGCCCCTGATACCAGGCGATCACCTTGCCCGCCAGCAGATCATCAACCACCGTTTGCGTCAAGCGGACCTCGTCTTCGATTTGCTCACAGTGGGCATCCCGGTCGGCGATGGCCTGGCGCATGGTGGCCTCATCATAGGCCGCCCCCCAATAATTGTGTTCCTGCACAAAACGGCGCGGCTGCCCCAATATCACATGGTAGACATAGAGGGCGGCCCCCAGCGCTCCGCCGGAATCGCCGGCGGCCGGCTGAATATAAATTTCCTCGAAGGGTGTTTCATTGAGTAAACGGCCGTTGGCCTTACTGTTCAACCCCACCCCGCCCGCCAGACAAAGCCGCTTGGAGCCGGTATCGGCCTGGGCCGAACGGGCCAGCTTGAGAATCACTTCTTCGGTAGTGCGCTGGATGCTGGCGGCCACGTCGGCATAATATTGGTTTTGTTTAACCAGCGGATCGGCCGCGTTCAATTCCGGGTTGGTGGTGGCCGTAAAAAAGTCAGATTCGGGCGAGCGCGGCGGGCCAAACAGGCGGATAAATTTAGGGCTGATGGACAGGTCGGGGGAATAATGGTAGCTAAAATAATCCATATCCAGCCAAAAGCTGCCGTCATCGTAACAGGTCAGCAGCTTTTCGATTTTGTCCATATAACGAGGCTGGCCGTAGGGCGACATGCCCATTACCTTGTACTCCCCATTGTTAACCCGAAAACCAAGATAGGCAGTAAAGGCAGAATAGAGCAGCCCCAGCGAGTGGGGAAAACGCTGCTCGTGGGTCAGGCGCAGCTCGTTTTGGCTGCCGTCTTCCCAGGAGGCGTTACCATACCCTTTGGCGGTGGTGGTCCATTCCCCCACGCCATCAATGGTCAAAACGGCCGCTTCCGTAAAGGGTGAGGCAAAAAAGGCGCTGGCAGCATGAGAAAGATGGTGGTCTACAAACAAAATTTTGTCCAGATCTACGCCCGTTTCCCGTTGCAGGATGGCCTTGAGCCACAGCTTGTCGCCCAGCCAGGTGAGCATCGCTTCACTAAACACACGCCAGGAGCGGGGAAAAGTGGCCAGCGAGCTTTTGAGCAGCCGCTCGAACTTGAGCAGCGGCTTTTCATAAAAGACGACGTAGTCGACATCATGGATGGTGATGCCCGCCTGGCGCAGACAAAAGTCGATGGCCTGGCGGGGAAAGTCGCTGTCATGCTTGCGGCGTGAAAAGCGTTCTTCTTCGGCCGCCGCAACCAGCAGCCCATCTTGCAGCAGCACGGCGGCCGCGTCATGGTAAAAACAGGAGATTCCGAGGATTAGCATAGTTAATTAAGTAAGAAGTAAGAAGTGAGAAGTGGGAAGGGAGCAGTAACTTTTTACTTTCCACTTTTTACTTCTCACTAAACATTATCCCTGCCGTTTCACCTCTTCTAAAGTGGCCGCAACGGGAGGACGAGCGTGCCAGGCGCTGGGGGCAGAGGGCCGTTTCAAGCCCAGCATATCACTAAATAGGCGGGCACCCAGACCGAAGGGAGTCACCAGGAAAAAGTAGAAAAAGCCCATCAGCAGCCGGCTTTGAAACTCCCCCATTTCGGCGGCAAAGGCCGACCAGCGCTGCCAGAGGCGGCCCCACAGCCGGGGATGCTGGCGGGTGAGCGGAACCGCAGCCCGGTTGGGGCTGAAATAACGATAGCGGCGGTTGGCACTCAGCCAGGCGACAAAAAAGGCAGTGGCCGTCCATAGGGGCAGTGACCAGCCGTGCCCGACGATGGGACGGGCCACAAAGGCTAAGGCCCACAACAAACCAATCTGGCCCAGGTCAACCAGCGTAGGGTGAGGATGCTTGTAACGGGCAACGGCCGTTACCCCCGCCGAGTAGCCCACCATGACCAACATGACTAAAGCGATTGCGCTAAGTGTATTCATAACGTTTAGGACGAAAGACCGAAGACCGAAGACGGAGAGTTTTTTCCGTCCTTCGTCCTCCGTCTTCCGTCATTTTAGAATAAGGTATAAATAAAAGGGGCAATGGCCGAGCTGCTGCTGGCCAGGGCAAACAGCACACCCAGAACCATCAACATGGCCACCAGCGGCAGCAGCCACCACTGCTTGCGCCGCCATAAAAAGCTAAACAGCTCGCCGATAATACCCAGGCGTATGCGTATATTTTGCAGCATAAGTTCCTCTCTTTTAAGTCAGAAGTAAAAAGTAAGTAGTAAGTAGTAAGTAGTAAGTAGTTTGCTTTCCACTTTCCACTTTCTACTTTTTACTTTTTACTTTCTACTAAATAGACTGCTATCAAATCGGCTACCAACTGGCTGCCGGCCTGATTCCAGTGGGGATCGGCGTAATGGTACACTTCCCCTTCTTGCAGCGTTTTTTCAAAAAGGGCCGGGGCCAGGTTCAAAAATTCGACCCCGTTTTCACGAGTAAAGTCATCGAACAGACGCCCTTGCGCGCCGATATTGGCCGTAAATGTATCATAATCAATATAGTCAACACCCCATTGCAAACGGCCGTGATCCCCTTCGCTCAGCGTTACCGTGCGCGTGCGCGCCAGCACATTGTTCACATCAACCGGGTCCCAAATGCGGGACCAGGTAATATGCTCTTTGGCCGGAACGTAGACGAGAAGAAAACGGCCGTTTTGCGCTTCGGTCAAATCACGCAGTTCCAAAATGGCGGCGGCAGTCCGTTCGAATTCATTGGAACGAGCCAGCGTCTCATAATCGGCGCTGAGCGGCAGCAAATGGGAATCCTTAAAAACGGTCTCTACCAAACCGACCTCTGTGTTAACGATGAGGGGATAAGTATATTCACCTTCGACCGGTTCTGCAGCCGGCTGCAGCAGCCAGCGGGCCAGATGGACCGTTACCAACTGACGATACCAGGCGACACCCTGCAAATCATACTCACGCCAGTCCAGCCCTGAATGTTCCCGCTCAATATATTGAGCCACATTCAGCAGGTCATTGCCTTCAAAGTAGAGCATAATAACCCACTCTGGCCGTTTGTCCAGGCCGTACAGCTTGACCGCTTCCACCTGGCTGAGCGGCCCCCAGCTAGATGCGCCCAGCGTTAGAATGGAGTGCCCGGACTGTTCGGCCAGTAGTTCAATCCAGGTCTGGGGCGAAAAGCGGGTCACAAAGGAGTCACCGGTGACAATTATATCATATTGATCACGCCAGACCGGTTCGCTGTTGGGAAAACCCATCTCGTCGGTTTGAAAAATCAACCAGAAGGCATCGCTGCGCTCAGACGGCCGTGTTTCTGACCCGGCGCCAACCAGGTTAGGGTCGGCCGGATCCCACCAACCTTCAAAGTGAAGATTGGGTTGGTAACGGTAGCCAAGCCGTATCGGCTTGTCATACTCAAAGTAGGGCTGACAGATGTAAGTCCCCAAAATATCGTCTGACGCACAAACCGGCAAGGGAATGAGCTGGTGAAAATAGCGTAATCCCCACTCCAGCGTGACGCAAACAGCCAGCAGCGTCAGCAGTCCTGTTAAAGTAACAGGTAACAGTTTAGTACTGGCTGATTTGAACCGCTCTGTCCTTATGGATATCAACACATCTGCCGACTGTTGGGGCACACCATTACCCTTTTATCTATTTGGCATATTGAACCAACCCATTATACGGTCATTCACCTTGCTCTGACAAATAAGCGGCAATCAGATCGGCTACCAGCTTGCTGCCGGCCTGATTCCAGTGGGTATCGGCATAGTGGTACATTTCTCCTGTTTGCATAGACGCTGCAAACAGGTCCGGGGCCAGGTTCAGAAACTCAATATCCTCCTCACGAGCAAAGTCATCAAAGAGGCGGCCCTGTGCCCCGATATTATTAGTAAAGGTATCATAGTCCAGGTAGGTTTCGGACCATTGTAAACGGCCGTATTCCCCCTCACTCAGGCTCACCGTTTGGGTACGTGCCAGCACATTGTTCACATCGACCGGATCCCAAATGCGGGACCAGGTGATATGGGCTTTGGTGGGGACATACACCAGGAGAAAACGGCCGTTTTGGGCCTCAACTTGATCGCGCAGGTCTACAATGGCAGCGGCAGCCTGTTTGAACTCGTCTGACCGGGCCAACGTCTCATAATCCGCACTGAGCAGAGGCAGATGGGCATCCCCTAAAACGGTTTCTATAGGGCCGACCTCCGTGTTGACGGTGACGGGGTAGCGATAACCCGTCTCATCAGGTTCGGGTGCCGCTGAAAATAACCAGTGGGCCAGATGATAGACCAACAGGCGCCGGTACCAGACCACCCCCTGCATATCATATTCCCGCCAATCCAGGCCGGACGCAGCCCGTTCCCGATATTGGGCCACATCGATCAGGTCATTTCCCTCAAAGTAGAGCATAATCACCCAGTGTGGCTGCTTATCCAACCCATACTGCTGCACCGCTTCTGCCTGATTGAGCGGTCCCCAACTGGGCGCGCCCAACGTCAAAATTGTATAGTCTGTCTGCTCGGCCAGCAGGTCAATCCAGGTTTGAGGCGTAAAAGGCGTTACAAACGAGTCGCCCGTAACCACAATATCATACTGCTCACGCCAAACCGGTTCACGGTTAGGAAACCCCATCTCGTCCGTTTCTAAAACAAGCCAGAAAGCATCGCTGCGGTCAGACGGGCGCGTGTCGGCACCGGCCCCAATCAGGTTGGGATCGGCCGGGTCCCACCAGCCTTCAAGGCGCAGGTTTGGCTGATAACGATACCCGAGGCGAATGGGCTTGTCATACACGAAGTAGGGCTGGCAATAATAGGTGCCTACCAGGTTGTCGGCGGCACAAACGGGCAAGGGGATTAGCTGGTGAAAGTAGCGCAGTCCCCACTCCAGGGCGGCTCCCATAGCCAATACGGTCAACAACAGGGGCAGCAGAATGGACAACAGTTTGCTGCCGGTTGATGGGGCTGGTTGTTGGGTCAAAAGCTTGCTCCTGTGTAAATGGTGGTCAAGCATCCCTGCTTGACCCCACGAATTACACAAATTTCACGAATTCGTGTTCATTCGTGAAATTCGTGGCTTCATTTCCATTCGCTAATCAGCCCATTTGCTGCTGCGCCTACTTCGACTGCGCTCAGCACAAGTCTGCGTCAACGTTTGTCGATCGTGGTGCCGGGCAGGGGCATAATCGTTTCGTCATCACTGGTGACAATTTCGGCCTGCAACTGGCCGTGGGACAGCTCGCGCAGCTTTTCTTGAAAGGTGGGGAAGCCGGCCTGAGTGAATTGCACGGTGAGGGTAACATCAGCAGCAAAATCTTCGTCGAGAATACGGCCGTTTTCCCCCACCATTAACAATTTTACCTGCTCAAACAGCGTGTAGGGCACGGCCAGCAGCACGGTATGGGTAGCTACCTTTTGGGCCAGGGGCAAAATTTCCAGCACTGCCTTGACCGAATCCCCGTACGCTTTGACCAGCCCACCCGTACCCAGCTTGGTACCGCCAAAGTAGCGCGTAACCACCACGGCCGCATCCCCCAGGCCGCTCCCTTGCAGCACCATCAGCGCCGGCCGGCCGGCCGTGCCCGATGGCTCCCCATCATCGCTGCAATGGGCGTTGGTACTGCTGCCGTGCCCCACGACAAAAGCGGGCACATTGTGGCTGGCGTCGCTGAACTCGGCCTTGATGCGGGCGATAAAATCCCGCGCTTCTGCAACGCTGAAAACGGGGGCGGCCGTAACAATAAAGCGAGAGTTGCTGATCTTTAGTTCGGTGCGCGTCTCCCGGGCCGGAATCAGGTATGGTTGAGTCATACAATTGTTTGGCCGCCGTCAATGGTGAGGGTAGTACCGGTGAGATAACGGCCGTTTTCGCCACATAAATATAACACGGCCTGAGCCACATCTTCCGGTTGGCCTATTGTTTGCAAGGGGTTGGATGCAACGGCCGTTTGCAGCACCTCATCTTTTAACGCCTGTTCGGTCATGGGGGTAGCGATCAGCCCGGCCAAAATCGTGTTGACACGAATATGGTAGGCGGCAAACTCGCGGGCACACTCCCGGGCAAAGCCAACCACCCCGGCGCTGGCAGCGCAGTAGACAGCCCGGTTGGGCCAGGCAGTGACGGCCCCGGCCGTGGCCGCAATATTGACAATGGCTCCCCCCCGCTCACGGTTCTCCTCGGCCATGACGCGGCCGCATAACTGGCTCATAAAAAAGACTGACTTTAAATTGACTTCCAGGCAGCGGTTCCATTCCCACTCATCCATTTTCAGGATCGGCGTGCGCGGCTGAATGCCGGCATTGTTGACTAGAATGTCGAGCCGGCCCCATTGGTCACGGCTGCTTTCGATCAGGTGTACACATTGGAACTTGTTGCTCACGTCGCCGGGCACGGCCAGCGCCTGACCGCCCGCCTCAGTGATAGCAACGGCCGTTTTCTCGGCCCGATCCGGATTCAAATCGTTGACCGTCACGCAGACTCCGACCGCTGCCAGGGCGTGGGCAATGGCGGCCCCAATCCCCTGACCGGCCCCGGTAACAATGGCAGCTTGTTGCTGTTGGGCACGTAATTGTCTCATAAACCCCCTTTTATCTTATCAGATGTAAATTTGTGATAATAAACCGAGTCGGTTATCTTTACGCCGGTAATTATATATCCTGTTGGGAGACATGGGCCAATGGCCAGACTGTAACTACTAAGCCAGAAACCGGGTTTTTCTCTGGTGTGCCAATGATGAGACTGTGCTAAAAACCCGGTTTCTCCGGTGAGCGTTAGTAGTTACGCCAGGCTGCTATATACGACGAACTACGCCCTATAAACAAAGGAGTTTCGAGCAGTATGCACGATACAAAATTGTACAAAAAG
Source organism: Chloroflexota bacterium (assembly GCA_046484685.1). Lineage (GTDB taxonomy): Bacteria > Chloroflexota > Anaerolineae > Promineifilales > Promineifilaceae > SLGK01. The sequence goes on from JAWOIM010000014.1 coordinate 7,426, forward strand.
TTGGTGGGCCGGGAATTTAGCCGACATTTTCGGGAAGCGACCGAGGTGGTAGAAGCCTCTATCCCCACGCCGGAGGCCACTCAGATTGTGGTGCGAAATTTATATGCCGGCAAAAACTGTGGCAAAGTTGTAATTCGTTATTAATAAAGTGATGCGTGAAACGCGATAGCGTAGCCCTTCACGCTTCACGCATCACGTTTCACGTTTTTCGTTTCCCGTTTTTGCCCCACATGAATGGCCACCGTGCCAAACATAAACAGCTTATAATGGACATTGATAAAACCAAGCTGCCCCATTAAATCGGCCAGGTTATCCGGCTGTCGGAACAGTTGGGTGCTGTCCGGCAGGTAGCGATAGGCGTCGCTTTCTCCTGAAATCAGCCGCCCCAGGGTGGGAATCACATAGTTCAGGTGAAGGTTGATAAACGGTTTGAGCAGGTTGTCCTTGGGCGGGCTGGACTCTAAAACTACCACGTGCCCGCCCGGCCGTGTCACCCGCAGTTGTTCCTGAAAGGCTCCTTCGACATCAATTACATTCCGCATCAAAAAGCCGGAGGTCACGGCGTCAAAGGTATTGTCCGGAAAGGGGAGGGCCAGCGTATCGGCCCCGGCCCATTGGATCGCCTGCCGCTCGGCTGCCTGTTTGCCCACCTGCATCATCTCAATGGTAAAGTCACCGCCCACCGCTTGCAGCCCGGAAACCTGGTGCAGTCCCTCTAAAGCAATATCTCCGGTACCGGTGGCGATGTCGAGCAAACGGCCGTTTTGCGGCAGCCGTGCCTGCTGGATTACATAACGGCGCCAGCGAACATCCTGGCCCCCCGTCATCAGCCGGTTCATCAAATCATAACGGCCCGCAATGCGGGCGAACATATTTTGTACATATTGGGCCCGTTCAGCCCCTTCTAAGTGTGCCATGCTGCCTATTATACCGGAAAGCATCAATCAGGGCGTTATAACCAATGGTGGCTAGTACCTCAACTTTCTAAATTTGCAGGGTGGTTTGTAGTAACCGCTTCAGCGGTCAGACGGCTAAACATGTGCTGAGCGCAGCCGAAGTA
>JAWOIM010000135.1:0-10899 GCA_046484685.1 Chloroflexota bacterium
GGGACCTAAAAAGCCGACGACCTCCCCTTTTTTACAGGTGAAGGTGATGTCTTGAACGGCCGTAAAACTGCCGTACAATTTGGTGATGGCTTCGGCCTCAATCATGGCGTCGGAATTTTGTTTGTTCATAGCAATAATCGATAAATAGTGCGTGGTGGGTAGTGCGTAGCACCGAATAGATTTCTTTACACCTTTGTCTTTTTACGCTGTAATGCCGGGTATTCTAAGCGATCATGTTAGCGAAAAATCGAGAGACTGTCAAAAAAGATAAGCTGTTGCTATACTATGCTACATTGGAGGATAACGTCATATGAATTCAGAAGAAATAAGATTGCCTGGTGATCTGCTGGTTAGACCGGTAACAATGGCTGATCTGGAAACGGCCGTTGACCTCTTCAACCTGTGCGCCCTGGATGAAATCGGCGTGGCCAGCGTGCCCCTCGACGGCATTCGCAGCGAATGGACGCTGCCCGGCTTTGAGCTGGACACCGCCACGCGGGCCGTTTTTACCCCGGAAGGGCACATTGTGGGCTACATTGAAGTATGGGATATAGACGATCTGCCCAGCCGCATACGTGTGTGGGGGCGTGTGCATCCCCAATACCAGGGTCGGGGAATTGGCACCTACCTGATGAACTGGGCCGAAAACCGTGCCCGGCAGGCCATTGCCCGCGTGCCGGACGACGTGCGTGTTTCTTACGAATCAGGCTGCAATGCCACACACGAACCGGCCCAGGCGCTGCTGCGCTCAATGGGCATGACGCTGGTGCGCCACTTCTGGCAAATGAAAATTGAGCTGGCAGAACCGCCAGAAGTGGGACCACTGCCCGACGGCATTATCATCCGCAGCATGATTCCCCAGCATGAGGAGCGGGCGGTCATTCAGGCGGTGCGTGACTCATTCAAGGACCATTGGGGCTACGTGGAGCAGCCCTTTGAGAAGGAGTATGAACATTGGCTGCACTTTATGAACAATGATTCGGACTATGATCCTACGCTCTGGTTTGTGGCCCTGGACGGTGAGGAGATTGCCGGTATCTCGCTCTGCGATTTCAAGAGCCATGAAGACCCGAAAATGGGCTGGATCGGTACGCTGGGCGTGCGTCGCCCCTGGCGCCGACGCGGCCTAGGGGTGGCTCTGCTCAAGCACTCTTTTCAGGAATTATATGCGCGTGGCCAGCAGAAAGTGGCCCTGGGCGTCGATGCCGCCAGCCTGACCGGGGCTACGCGATTATACGAGCGAGCCGGTATGCACGTGGCCCGGCAGTATGATACCTACGAAAAGGAGCTGCGACCCGGCCGGGAGGTAAGTACGCAAATAATTTAGCTATGCTATTTCGATGGTATGAATCCAGCCGAAGCGGTCGGGAAGGCGGCCGTATTGAATTCCCGTTAACTCATCATACAGGTGTTGGGCCACCGGTCCGGTCTGGTTATCGTTGAGCCAATACTCTTTGTCCTGGTAACCCAGCTTGCCCACCGGCGCGATCACGGCCGCCGTGCCGCAGCCAAAGACCTCGGTAATTTTACCCTGCTCAATGTCGGCCACTACTTCATGAACGTCGAGCATCTCTTCGGCCACGGCATAACCCAGGTCGTGGCCCAGTTCGATGACCGACGAGCGGGTGACGCCGGGCAAAATACTGCCAGTCAGCGGTGGGGTCACAATTTTGCGCCCTTCATAGACAAAACAGATGTTCATGGCGCCCACTTCTTCAATGTAACGGCCGTGTACCGCATCCAGCCACAACACCTGTGAGTACCCCTTCTGCCTGGCTTCCTCTCCGATAAAAAGGCTGGCGGCGTAGTTGCCGCCCGTTTTAGCAGCTCCGACCCCCCCTCTGACAGCGCGGCGATAGGTATCGGAAATATAAACGGGGACCGGGTTGAAACCCTCCTTAAAGTAAGGACCAACCGGTCCCACAATGACATAGTGCAGATACTGTTTACTGGCCCGCACGCCGAGGGTGGGATCAGTGGCGATCATGGTGGGGCGAATGTAGAGAGCGGCCGGTGGGTCGGGAACCCATTCTTGCTCCAGTTCAATCAGTTTGATGATCGCTTCCAAATGGTCTTCTTCATCGACAACGGGCATGGCCATGCGCCGGGCCGATTGGTTAAAGCGTTTCATATTTTCCCAGGGACGGAACAGGTTGATATGACCATCCTGGCGGCGGTAGGCTTTGGTGCCTTCGAATATTTCTTGGGCGTAATGGAAAACGGCCGTGGCCGGGTCCAGTTGCAAGGGACCATAAGGGCCGATAGTGGCCTCATGCCAGCCTTGCTCCGGCGTATACTGTTGCGTAAACATCCGGTTGCTAAATTTGTTGCCAAACCCGAAATTATCGCGCAGCGGTTCTTTTACATTCGCGTCATTTAACGGTTCAATTTTTAGGTCCATAGTCTGTTCTCCTTAAAAAATTCATGTGAATCATGAAAGTCCGTATTGTTCACTGAGCCGGGCCTGGTAGTCGCCGAAATCGAGCTGGCGCTGGGCGTATTCTGTGTTGAGTAAGGGGGAGGAGATGATGAAGTCGGCGGTGGCGCGGGTGGTGGCCACAGGGATGTTCCAGACGGTGGCGATACGCAGCAAAGCCCGCACATCGGGATCATGGGGCTGGGCTTCGAGCGGATCCCAAAAGAAAATCAGGATGTCAATTTCCCCTTGGGAGATTTTGGCCCCGAGCTGTTGATCGCCCCCCAGGGGACCGCTTTGCAGCCGGGTTATCTCCAGGTTCAATTTTTTGGCCAGCAGCCAGCCGGTGGTGCCGGTAGCGAACAGCGTGTGCTGCCGCAATGTCTCCAGGTTAAATTCAGTCCATTCCAGCAGATCATCCTTTTTGTTGTCGTGGGCGACCAGGGCGATATTCTTGTGGGCCTTTATGGTGATACTCTTTTGTTCCATGCGCTTGATTCCTTGGGGATACGGATTAGCAGGATTTTCGGATTAGTTGTTAATCTTGCTTATCCCTTGTCAATTTAGCGGGTAAAATGAGCCGGACCATCCTTTCAAAAGCAATATAATTGTAAGCCCAATTGATGAGAACCACCAGCCGGTTTCGGAAGCCGATCAATTCTTGAATGTGGACAAATACCCAAACCAGCCAGGCGATAAACCCGGTGAAGTTACGGCCGTATAGCCGGGCCACAGCGGCATTGCGACCAATGGTAGCCATACTGCCCCGGTCCCGGTAGCTAAACGGTTGGGGAGCTTCACCGTTCAAATGGCGCAAAATATTGCGGGCGGCCCACTCACCCTGCTGCATGGCCACGGGCGCCAGCATGGGCAGCGATTGCCCCTTTTCTTCAAAATAGGCCAGGTCGCCTACCACATAGACCTGGGGCAGCCCGTCGACCTGAAGAGTGGGCTGCACGGGGACGGTACCGTTTCTCTGCGTGGGCAGCCCGGATCTGGCAGCTACCTCTTCTCCCCCCACACCGGCCGTCCAGATTACCGTTTCGGTGGGGATGGGTTCGTTTTGATTGAGGGTCAGGCTGTCGGCCGTAATGGCGCTGACCATGGCCTGCAAGCGCACCTCGACGCCCATGGTTTGCAGGCGGGCGGCGGCGTATTGGCCCAGACTGTCGGGCATGCCCTGTAAAAGCTGACCCTGGGCTTCAACCAGAATGATTTGCACCTCATTGATAGTGATGCCGGGGTAATCTTTGGCTAACGGGTTGTAAACCAGTTCGGCCAGCGCTCCGGCATATTCGATACCGGTCGGCCCGCCACCAACAATAGCAAAGGTGAGCAGACGGCGGCGACGTTGGGGATCTTGTTCTCGTTCGGCCGTTTCAAAGCAGCGCAAAATCTGGTTGCGCAGCCGGATGCCGTCTTCCATTGTTTTTAGGGGAAAGGTATGGCGTTCGGCACCGGGAATGCCAAAGAAGCGGGCCACGCTGCCGCTGGCCAGGATGAGGTAGTCATAGGCAAGGGGAGGCTGGTGAGGATCGGCCGTTTGCACTAATTGCTGCTGGGTATCAACGGCCGTTACCTCGGCCATCACAAAGCGCACGTTGGGCTGGCGGCGCAAAATGGCCCGTACCGGGTAGGCAATTTGGGATGGCTCCAATTCGGCCGAGCCGACCTGGTAAAGCAGAGGCCAAAAGCTGTGGTAATTGTTCCGATCCAGCAGCAGCACCTCTACCGGCTGTTTGTGCAGTTTCTTGGCGGCCCACAGCCCGCCAAAGCCGGCTCCAATGATCACAACACGCGGTTTTTCTGATTGATTGTTCATAGAGAAAATTTACCACAGAGTGCGTAAAGAGCGCAGAGAAAAACAAAACACCATTGCGCCCTCTGCGGTTAGCTGTCTTCAATGCGCCGGCCTTGGCGCACGATAATGGCAGAGCCATCGGCGATGAAGGCGGAGGTAGGCGTCTGGCTGAGCGGGGCAACGAATTGGGGACCGTATAAGTCGGCCACGTCACAGTCAAACTGGTAATCGCCGCGATTGCTGCCGCGAAAATCGCCGCGATTGCTGCCGCGAAAATCGCCTACCTGCCAGACGCGCCAGCGGGGATGCTCCACCTGATACTCAACTGTGCCCCCGTCTCGCTGGGCAGCATAGCCCCAATAATGTTCGGTGATAAACTCTGCTTCGGACCCTTCTTCAATGGCGGATGATGGCCCCTTCGCGGTGGCCTGAATCCCTTGCCAGCGACCCTGGAATTTCCATTCGTAGGCCAGGCTAACAGCCGTGTTCAGCGCGTCGTTACTATCAGTTGGTTGTAGTTCCAGCCGGTGGCGCATGGGTAAGGCTTGATAGTTCTCATTATAGATGAGGCGGGCCATAGCCGCGATGGCCCGGCGCGGAACCAGCTCTTTGATAAAGACGACGCCGCGCCGCCAGCCTTCTGGCCCCCGGCGGCGCACGTAGAAGCGGAGGTTGACTTCTTCAAAGTTGGTATGGCCGGGGATAGAAACACCCAGCAGCCGGGTATTTTGGAAGAGGAAACCGACGATGCTGGCGTAGATACGGCCGTGCCAATCATCCAATACCGTTCCCTGCGGCACAAACGGCTGCAGCAGGGCGGGATCGATTTCATAGTTGAGCATAACAAGGTAGCGCCATTCGGCGCTCAAGAAAATTCTGGTCATAGGTGTTGTCAATGGTCAGCGAATTGATCGTGGACCAATCGTAAAGCGTAAGTGGCCAATCGTCAATAAAATTGCCCTAACTTTGCCTCAAAGCCTATATTCAATTACCATCCTGCCTATGTATCCAATTTTACATCGTTATGGTCCATTTTTTCTTTACAGTTATACCGTTGTCATGATAGTGGGCGTACTGCTGGTGGTAGGGCTGACCTGGTGGCGGATAAGGCTGGACCAGTCGAAGGGGCCGTATGCCACCCCAGCCCTACAATCCACCTGGTTTGACGGCATTCTGGTCCTGCTGCTGGCCGGGCTGGTCGGTGGACGCATCGGTTTTGTGATCGGGGCCTGGAATTATTTTCAGGACCATCCCCATGAGGCGTGGCAGATTTGGCAGGGTGGGCTAAGTTATCACGGGGCGCTGCTGGCCGGGGGTGTAGCTTTCGGGTTATGGAGTTTTTGGAAATCTTCTGTATTCCATCTTCCGTATGCCGTATTCCGTAACTATTCTTTGGGATTATATGCGCCGGGGTTTGCTCTGCTGGTTATGTTTGGCTGGGGGGCCTGCTGGCTGGATGGCTGTGCCTATGGCCAGGAGACGACGCTGGGCTGGTTGGCGGCCGATTTGCCCGATGCCTATGGCGTTTATGGCGTGCGTTACCAGACGCAGATGGGTGGGATTTTCACCGGGTTGGTGGCCCTGCTGCTGCCCTGGGGCCTGGCGCACTGGCTTCGTGTAGGCAACCCGGTCTGGCTGTTTGGAGTGACGCTGCTGTTGGTCAGCCTGGGTCACTTGCTGGTAGGTCTGGGACGCGGGGATGAGTTGCCTTTGCTGTGGGGCTGGCCTGTAGGGTTATGGTTGGATGGGATGCTGGCTTTTACGGCGCTGTTACTGGTTTGGCGTGGTGTATATGATAGCCAACGGCCGTTTCTCACTCTATTCTTTGCCTTCTTTGCCGGTAGCCCTTAAACTTAGGCTAATGGCCATCAATGATGAACATAGGCGATACCCACATACCCACTATAAAAATGAGGAAGAACGAATGGACACACATGAATTTGATTTAGATAATGATGAAGTTGAAATTGTTGGTATTGAAGCCTTTGAGGACGTGCCAGAAGGGCACCGCTCGGGCTTTGTGACGATTGTAGGCCGTCCCAACGTAGGCAAGAGTACGCTGCTCAACGCCTTCTTGCAGCAGAAAATTGCCATTGCCACACCCCGGCCCCAAACGACCCGTGTGCGCCAGTTGGGGATTATTACCGAGTCTGACTACCAGATGATTTTCGTCGACACACCGGGCATCATGGAAGAGCCGCGTCATAAGCTGGATGAGTTTATGCTGGATACGGCCGTTTCCAGCCTGCGTGACGCTGATGTGGTTCTGTGGCTGGTAGAAGCCAGCGAACTGGTTGGCCCCGGTGACCGGGCCATTGCCGAAAAGTTGGCCCAACTGGGCGAGGATACGGCCGTTGTCCTGGGCATTAACAAACTTGACTTACTGGAAGCCGCTCAGGTTCAGGAACGAGCCGAGGCATACCAATCTTTACTGCCCAATGCGCCCTGGGTGATGTTTTCGGCTACAACAGGCCACGGCCGTGACGAACTGATGCAACTGCTCATTGAGGCCCTGCCTGAAGGCCCACGCCTTTACCCGGCCGACCAGGTAACGGATGCTTACTTGCGCGACATTGCTGCCGAATTGATTCGGGAGCAGTTGTTGTTACAGCTTCGTGAGGAGATTCCGTATGGCACGGCCGTTAAAATTGATGAGTTCAAAGAGCGCGACAAGGGTGTGACCTACATTGGAGCCACTATCTATGTAGAAAGAGAAAACCACAAGGCAATTGTCATTGGCCATAAAGGCAGCCAACTGCGCGATCTGGGTACGGCCGCCCGGCAGGAAATTGAAAAGTTGTTGGAGCAAAAGGTTTTCCTGGAACTGTGGGTAAAAGCCGAACCGAAGTGGCGGCGCAATGAGCGAGCGCTCCAGCGACTAGGATACAGCAGCAACTGAAGGGATGAATAAAAATTCATCGGTTATGGTTTATCATCCAGGGTCTGGGATCATTTCTGCAGGAGAAAAACTTAATGACTGACAATGACAAGAATGGCAGTGATAAGAAGAAGGATCTGCCTCAGCCGGAAGAACAAACGGCCGTTACCCACCATAGCGTGACCATAGACGGCCGTTCTTACCAATACACTGTTACCACCGGCACCATGATCCTCAAGGAAGAAGAGGAAGAGGACGATAAAGCGCAGGGTGAGAAGCCGAAAGCAACGCTCTTTTACGTGGCCTATACGCTGGATGAGGTGGACGGTGAGCCGGTTGAGACGGGACAACGGCCGCTCACCTTTTCCTTTAATGGCGGCCCCGGCTCCTCGTCGGTCTGGCTCCATCTGGGTGTGTTGGGGCCGCGCCGCGTGGCCATGGGGGATGAAGACGGCCGTTTAGGCCCACCCCCTTACCAACTGGTCGATAACGAACAGAGCCTGTTGGACAAGACCGACCTGGTCTTCATTGATCCGGTCAGTACCGGCTTCAGCCGCGCCGTTCCCGGCGAAAAACCGAAAGCGTTCCACGAATTTGAAAAAGACATTGAGTCAGTAGGCGATTTTATCCGGCTGTATACCAGTCGCAACGGCCGTTGGACCTCGCCCAAATTTTTGATTGGCGAAAGCTACGGCACGACACGGGCCGGTGGACTGAGCGGTTACTTGCAGCAGCGACACGGCATGTATTTTAACGGCCTTATGCTCGTCTCTTCTGTGCTAAACTTTCAGACTCTCTATTTTACTCCCGGTAACGATCTGCCCTACATTCTCTATTTGCCTACCTACACGGCTACCGCTTTTTACCATGACAAGTTGGACGATGACTTACAACAAGATTTACAACAAACGCTGGCCGAAGTCAACGCCTTTGCCCTCAATGAGTACACATTGGCCCTGATGCAGGGAGCGGCCCTACCGGCTGCACAGCGAGCCGACATTGTGGCCCAAGTAGCCCGCTATACCGGTCTCTCGCCCGACTATGTGGAGCGGAGCAATTTGCGGATTCGCATCGACCGCTTCTGCAAGGAACTGCGCCGGGATGAGGGAATCACGGTGGGCCGTTTGGACAGCCGCTATACCGGCTTTGACCGGGACAGCGTGGGGGAATCATTTGAGTTTGACCCCAGCTATGCGGCCATTCAAGGGCCTTACACGGCCACATTCAATGATTATGTACGGCGTGATCTGAAATTTGAAAGCGATTTGCCCTACGAAATCCTTACCGACAAGGTCTGGCCCTGGAACTACAAGAAATTTCAGAACAGTTTTGTGGATGTGGCCGAAACGCTGCGCCAGGCTATTGCCATGAACCCCTATCTGAAAGTTTATGTGGCCAATGGTTATTTTGACCTGGCTACCCCATACCTGGCCACTGAATATACCTTTAACCATTTGGGCCTGCCGTCGGCTCAGCAGGAAAATATCAGCATGGGCTATTTTGAGGCCGGCCACATGATGTATCTGCATTTGCCCTCCCTGGCTCAATTGAAGGAAGAGCTGGCGGCGTTTGTAGAAACGGCCGTTTAACTGACTGTTTATGGAACCATTGATCGTATTTGAAAATATTAGCAAGCAGTTTGCCTTTGCGCTGGGGAAGCCACAGACTTTTCTGGAATCGTTCATCAATATATTTAAACGACAGCCCGCCCAGGATCAGAATTTGTGGGCTGTGCGTGACTTGAGTTTTGCCGTGCATAAAGGAGAATGTTTAGGGCTGATCGGCCGTAACGGCAGCGGCAAAAGCACGGCTTTGAAGCTGGTGGCCCGTATCTTGCGTCCCAGCACCGGTTATATGCGGATCCGGGGACGGGTGAGCGCGCTGCTGGAGTTGGGAGCCGGTTTTCACCAGGACCTGACGGGGCGTGAGAATATTTACCTGAACGCATCAGTACTTGGCCTGTCGCGAGATGATGTAGACAGCGCCTTTGATTCCATCGTCAACTTTTCCGAACTAGGAGAATTTATTGACATGCCGGTGAAACATTATTCGTCGGGCATGTATATGCGCCTGGGTTTTAGCGTGGCCATTCACGTCCGGCCCGATATCTTAATTGTCGATGAGATTCTGGCCGTCGGTGATTATGCGTTTCAAACGAAGTGTATTGATCGTATTTATGAGATGAAGCGACAGGGTACAACCATTATTATGGTCAGCCATGATTTGGAGATGATGCGTCGCCTTTGTACCCACCTGCTGTGGATGGAAAAGGGGGAAATGCAGGCGTATGGACCGACTGAAGAGGTAGCTGTAGCCTATCGGGATTACTCCCAAGAGCGGGTCAACCAGCAGATGGCCCCCCACACCGGCCATCATTTTGAGCGGTGGGGGTCGCGGGAAGTAGAGATAACGGCCGTTCGCTTCCTGAATGCTGCCGGAGAGGAACAAACGTTATTTCGGACTGGTGAGGCATTGACGATTGAGATGGAGTACCTGGCCCACCAGCCCCTCCGCGAGCCGGAGTTCGGGCTGGCGATATACCACCAAAACGGTGCCCAGGTGAATGGTCCGAACAGCCGCCTGGCCCATTTAGCGATAGGTACTATTGAAGGCCAGGGCACAGTGCGGTATCATGTTGAGCGTTTGCTGTTGCTGCCGGCCCGTTATGAGGTAACGGTTGCCATCCATGACAGCCGCCTGACCCACGCCTATGATTACCATAAACAGGCTTATCAGTTTCGGGTAACGGTCGGTGAAGGCGGCGAAACAGAAGGGCTGGTTGCCATACCGGCCAGGTGGCAATGGCAGCCGGCAGATCGAACATCGCTGCGTACACCGGTCAATACGGAACTACAAGAGCCTTTGTAGTATTCGGAAGTACAAAAGATTTTGGGAGGCCAAAAATCATGAAGCATTTAACTGAAAATAGACCAGGTGAATTTACGCGTCAAGGTGGGACCGGTGCTGCCTGGCTGCGACTGTTGACTCTGGCCGGCCTTTGCCTGCTGCTGGCTGTTTTGTTGTGGCGTGGTCACCAGAGCGCAACGGCCGCTCTGCCCACCGCTGCCAGCGGTGGGACAAACATGCCTTTTGTTGTTGAATACCCACTGCCTATCGCCGACGCTCAGCCACGTTATATTATTGCTGAAGCGCCCGGCCGGCTCTGGTTTACGCTGCCCGGTGCCAATGCGCTGGGATCGTTGGTGGTTACGACAACCGTGGATTTTGAGTTTGCCATTTACCCCTTACCCACAGCCGCCAGTGAGCCGCACGGTCTGGTACTAGACAGCGGCAATGGGGTAATCTGGTTCACTCAGTTGGCGGCCAATCGGATCGGCCGATTTGATCTGGCTACGCAGCAAATTGATGAGTTTCCTTTGCCTTCGCCCGGGGGGGGACCAACCGGGATTGACCTGGACAGCAACGGCATGGTTTGGGTAGCCCTGCGCGATGGTAACAAGGTGGCCCGACTAAACCCGGCTACCGAAATCATCGATGAGTTTCCTTACACCACAGATGGCGCTCAGTTTGCCGATCTGGCTGTGGCTTCTAACAACCTTGTCTGGCTGACTTCACCGCCCCTGAACCGTCTGGTTACATACAACCCCCAAAACGGCTCTTTTGTTAACGTGCCAGTGACAGATTTCGGGCTTGATCCCTTTCCACCACAAGATATTGTGATGCAGGGTGATAGGCCCTGGACTTCAGCACCAACTCAGAACTTGTTGGGTCGTTATTCACCCAGTACACAAACCTTTTTCCTCTGGTATCCGACGCCTGAATCGATAAGTGGCCCCCTTGGCA
>JAWOIM010000172.1:0-5749 GCA_046484685.1 Chloroflexota bacterium
AAACTGCCGGAGTAGACGGGATCGCCGGCTTCTTTGACCACCAGGTCTGACTCGCCGGTCAGCAGCGATTCGTCGACTTCGATACGGCCGTTGCCCACCAATGCCCCATCCACCACCACCTGGTCGCCCGGCGTTATCCGCAATATATCCCCTACCACAATGTCTGAGGGATCAATCGTCTGATCCTGCCCCTCCCGGATAACGACCGCTTGGGGCCGGGTCAGGACGGCAATGCGATCCAGCGTTCGTTTGGCCCGCACCTCCTGGATAACGCCCACCAGCGTATTGGCCAGAACCACCCCCACCGACACCAATGCATCAGACACACGCCCCATGAGGATAAGCGCTGTCCCCAGACCAAACAGGACGTAGTTGATAAAGGTAAAAACGTTTTCGCGTAAAATCTGGGTGTAGGAGCGGCTGGTGTGCAAAGGGGCATCATTGCCCTGCCCGCCCGCCCGCCGGGCCAATACTTCTTGTTCGCTGAGTCCTTGAATGGTGTCCATTTACTCTCGTACCAGGGTAACAGCCCCTATTTCCATATCTACTTCAACCGTAAGCAGCGGTCCTGTCCCTTCTGCTGCGTAAACGAAGCCATCTTGCTGCCAGTCGCCCACGGTCGTAATCTCCTCAAATTCATTGATGAAGCTGATGCGAACGGCCGTTTCTGCGGGAATGACCAGGCGCACGGTGCTGAGACCGGCCTGTAAATGAACGTGGGCATCCTGCTGCAAAGGGCCGGAGAAGTCGAGCAAAAAGGTGCCCGCGCCACCCACAAAGTCAAAGCGCGTAAAATTGGCATACCCCAATCCTTCCAGCCGCACGTTGGAGGCTCCCGTATTATAGGTGAACTGTTCCATAATAACAGGATTAGGGCTGGTGAACGTTATGTCAGAATCGGCCGGGCCTTCACGGATGGTTAACTGGTGCAGCGGAACGTCACTTAGGTCGAGATAGCTTTGCTGATTGCCCCCTTCGATAGCCAGCCGTAGCGGGAAACGGCCCAGCGCCAGTTCCCAATCATTTATGGCCCATTGAGAGGGGATAATGTGGTCGGGGAGGGAAGGTTGGGCAATAGTCAACCGGCCGGCGTCGGCGCTGCGGGTAATAACCGGTTCCCATTCCTCCACATTGTAGCGAATGGTGCCGGTGATGAGCCGGTCGGCCCCGCTGCTGATATTGAGCTGGCCGGTTTGCAGAGTGAGGGTAAGAGCCACGGCCGTTTCCAATGCGGGGTAGGGTTCGTCTAAAACGGCCGTTTGCACCGACCCTACCTGCGTCTGGCGCGGAATGTCAACGGCCGTCTGGCAGGCCACTATACCTAAACCCAAAAAGGATAGCAACATCCAACACGCTCTCATAGTCTCCGCCTCTATATACTCCGCTCCCGCAATATGTAAAAGGAATGGCTCTGATAATACTGTTTCTTTGGTGAAGTGACCAGCCCCGCTTGGAGTATGGCAGCGTTTTGTGGGAGACCTGACAAATTTCGCAAACCTGTCAGGTCTGCACCCCACGACTTCTTGCCATACTCCCCCGCTTGGGCCAGCTTGGTCAAATGATGGGAAATTGTAAACTAGCCCTTATTTTGAATGAAAGCTTTTATCCGCTCAATAATTTTTGTATCCTGTAAAGCCAAACGGTGGCCTAAGCCATCAGTTTCTATCAATTGAGCGGTGGGCCAGGCACGGGCAATGGCCCGACTGTCGCTTATAGAGGTGATAGAATCCTGCCGGTCATGGAAAAGCAAAGCCGGGATGGGCAGGTCAGGTCTTTCATAGACCCAATTTTTTTAACTATTGGACGAATGGGGAAAAATGATATATTATATTGATTAGGCTTTGTTGGGTTAAAGAGGGACTCCTCCCCCCCCAAACTGGCACGAGAGAAACGCGACTGGAACAACCCCAGCAAAGTTTAGGCTAATCCCTCCCCCCCCTCGATTTGGGAAAGGCCGCTCAAGGTTCAGAACCACCCTCCTGGTGTCTGAACGGAAACCGCCTCCTTATTGGGGGCGGTTTTTCTTTTTGTGGGGGAAACATTAACGCTCTGGCCGGTGTCTATAAAACCACAGGTTGCCAACCGTGCCAGACCAGGCTTGGGAATTACCTTGGGGGACTATATTTCAAAATGGTCTGAGAAAAAGAGGGTTGAGTTTTTAGCCCAACCCTCAGATAGTGAGTATTCTTTTTCCTAACATAGTGTGTAAAAAACGTCCGGGGTGTCTTATCTTCTAACTTTTTAACCGCTGGGACACTCCCACGAGAATGTCACCAAGCCGGTTAACCGTAAATATTTATTTGGCCCACGGCGTTTCTTACTTAAATAATAGTCGTTTTAGTCCTCAGGCAGTAGTGAGAAATGTCATGTTTTGTGTATGACACAACAGAGTAAACAACGGCAGAAAGAAGACAGAGGGAAGAAAAAGCTGTTATTTTGCCTACCTATGGAACAATCGCCAGCGCAGGCCGGGTCGACGCAGATAAGAAAGTGTATCGGTCAGGCGAGCGGGTCGAAAGCCAAACTGCCGCCAAACAGTATCTAATTCGGTCACTTCGGGTACAAAAAAGCGGTCCACCATAAAACGGCTGACGGCCGGCCACCACCACCAGCGAAAGAGAAGGAAGCTTAACGGCCGTACTATCACCATCGGTAGTGGCAAAGACAAACGCCTTAAATCGGCCGCATTGAGCAGCAGCGGTACCAGGTCCCGATATTTAAGCCGCTCACTGCCGGCCAGCCTGATCGTCTGGTTAATCAGCTCTGGCCGTGCGGGAATCGTTTGTAAACAATCTACCAGGTCTTGCAGCCAGAGGGGCTGCCAGGCCGTGCGCCCACCCCCAGGCAGCCAGACAAGAGGCCAACTCCAGATAGCCAACCCCACGATGATTTCAAAGAAACGATCGTGACGGCCGTACAGCGTGGCCGAGCGCACAATGGTATAGGGAACCGGGCTGCGCCGTACCAGCCGCTCTATTTCCCCTTTGGCCTGGAGCAGGGGCTGAGTGGCGTTGGCATCGGCTCCCAGCCGGCTCATCACAATCAGGTGCTGCACCCCGGCGCGGCGGCACTCTTCCAGCAGTCGCTCGGTGCCTTCGATGTCCACATGCTGTAACAGCCGAGGCCGGCCCCGTGCCTCGGACCCGGCCAGGTGGTAGACGGTATGAATCCCTTGTATCTGCTGGCGCAAATCAAGGGGATTATTGATACGGCCGTTATACGCTCGCCACTCTTGCCCGGCCAGCGTCAAGGTGTTGGTCAGGGAACGGCCGATGAAGCCGGTGGCACCGGTTACTAAAATCATAAGCCTGATTGTAAACGCTCTGTCGCAATTCGTGAAGGGCAGATTGGTATCTCTTGGATATAATTAGCCCCTATGGTTACTATGACATTATTGCAGGATAACGGCCGTCCTACCCCAACTCTGACTGCCCTGGTCTTCTTGAGCGTTTTAATGATCGGTCGCCTCATTCTACAAATCAGGCTCTATCAGCAAGGGTTTATCAGCACTTCGGCCGATGAGTTTGCGCGGGGATTGCGGACGCTTACCTGGAGCCAGAATCCGCGTCTGTCGCCGGCCGCCGACCTCATCAGTCCCTGGCCCCCATTCGAAATGTACCTTAATGGTTTGATGCTTCGGGTTATAGATGATGTACTGATAGCCCCTCGCCTGACCGTGTTTGTGGCTTCCTGCTTGCTGTTGATTGCTCTCTTTCTACTTGTGGCCCATCTGTTCAACGGGAGTACGGCCACGTTAGCCGTTACGTTGGTAGCCGTTCATCCCTGGACCGTTTGGTTAAGCGGTACACCTATGTTGGAGATGTACTTTCTGGCCTGTTTTCTGGGAGGACTCTACTTTATAACAGTCTGGCTGTGCCGGCGGCAACGTTTTTACTGGCTGGTTGCCGGCCTGCTCTTTTTTCTAGCCAGCGGTTTGCATGTGCAAAGCTGGATACTCATCAATCTGGTCAACCTGTTTACTCTCATCTATTGGTACCAATTTATCCGCCAGAAGGCGTATAAACAGGTGGCGCGGCTGATTGGGTTTTGGCTTTTGGGCAATGCCTATATTATATTTTGGGCTATTGCTGAATATGCTATGACCGGTCAACTGTTTGGCATCCTTGCCAGCCACACCACGTACTCGCTCTGGTTTTATGATGGGTACAATGTAGATATTATCGAAAAGCTTCTCTACTTTCCCCGCATTGTCTGGCGCAATATCCCGCTGTTGGTCTGGCTGTTGAGTGGGGTGGGGTTGTTCTTCGTGCTGCGTGGCCCGGCACGAATTAGGCGGCTTTATCCTCTGGTGCTGGGTGGCCTGGTACTTTTGATAGCCAGCATTTTTAACCTGGCCTCTGGCCCGCCCAGCGCCGCACCTGACCGCTATGTGCTGCTCTATGTGCTGCTGCTGTCCCCTTATGCAGCGTACGGTATTTTTCGCCTGGGTGAACGGGCCTGGCAGATTGGCAACCGACCGCTGGCTTACCTGGCCACGGCTATAATTGCGGCTCTGTTTTCAGGCGTATTGGCACAAGGGTTGGTGCAAACGGCCGTTTTCCCTCAAGGCATGGCCCAAGATACAATCAAAACCGGACGCTATTTGCAGCAGGCGTTAATTGAACCAGGCGTGACCCAGCCTCCGTTTCAGCCGGCCGAAACGGTGTTGGTTGAAGCCCTTTATTGGGACTTTCTCGCCCTGGAACTGCTGACGCGGCAAGATGCAAGGATTATATATGACCGGGAACATGATTACCTGAATCGGGACAACCCCTCTATTTTTGAGGA
This sequence comes from Chloroflexota bacterium, assembly GCA_046484685.1. Classification (GTDB taxonomy): domain Bacteria; phylum Chloroflexota; class Anaerolineae; order Promineifilales; family Promineifilaceae; genus SLGK01. Next base: position 4,789 of record JAWOIM010000172.1, read on the forward strand.
AGATACGGCCGTTGTCCACAGTCATCTACTGCAAGCATCGGTGGGATTGGTTGCCTTGCGTGACCCCCTACTGCAAGAACAAGCTCGCACCTTGCCTTTCCTGGCAGCCCAACAGGAGATTGGCGACTGGGTAATCTTTCGCTTCATTAACTCGCCGCCATAAATTTTTTTGTATCTTTACCTTCTTTGTTTCTACTTGGGCTGCACTCAGCATACGTTTTGCCCAATTTTTTCGTGGCGCTTTTTGCGTCTTCGCAGTGAGTTATTGTTATGCTTCGTATTGCTTTAATCGGTCCTACATACCCCTACCGGGGCGGCATTGCCCATTACACTACCCTGCTGGCCGAAGCGCTGCGTCAGGAGCATGAAACGCTGCTCATTTCTTTTTCGCAGCAGTACCCGGCCTGGCTTTTTCCGGGGCGGGATGATCGGGACCCGAGCCAACGGCCGTTACGCACTGAGGCCGAGTATCTACTCAATCCGCTCAATCCGCTGACCTGGGTACGAACCTTGCGCCGCCTGCGCCGCTGGCAGCCGGACCTGATCGTGATGCAATGGTGGCACCCCTTTTGGGCACCCGCCTGGAGCTATCTGGGGCGGGGTGTGGAGCGGCTGCCCGGCCGGCCGCCGCTTGTTTACCTGTGCCACAATATATGGCCCCACGAAGAAGGCAGCCGCCTGAGTCAGGCCCTGCTGCCGCACCTGATTCGTTTTACGCTGGGGCCGGCCTCCGCTTTTATCACCCATGCCCAATCAGACCAGGCGGTTTTAGCCCGACTGTTGCCCCGGCATCCCATCGCCGTATCGCCCCATCCCACCTATATGGCCCTGGGAGGGCAGGCAGAGACATCCCTGCCGGTGGCGGCAGAAACATCCCTGCCGGTGGCGGCAGAAACATCCCTGCCGGTGGGCACACCAACCGACCGGCCGCTGCTCCTTTTTGCCGGATTTGTACGTCCCT
>JAWOIM010000175.1:0-4867 GCA_046484685.1 Chloroflexota bacterium
TTCATGAGCGACGAGCGATTACCCGTTGTGCCGGAAGTGTGGGCCAGACAGGTGCAGGCGCGATTTGGTACGCCCATCCTGGTCATTGGTCTGGGCAGCCAGGGAGCGCTGCTGGCCGTAGGTGACGACAATTTTATCGAGCGCATTCCGGCCGTAGCTACGCGCCCGGTGGTTAACAGCGTGGGTGCGGGCGATGCCCTGTTCTCATCTTTCCTCCACGTCTATAGTCGCACCGGTGATCCCTATACGGCTATCCGGCAGGCAGTGGTTTTTGCTTCCTATAAGATCGGAGCAGCCGGTGCCGCCGAAGGCTTTTTAACCGCGTCGGAATTGACCGCCTGGGTCGAACGGGTAGCCGGTGTCGAACCGCTGTCGTCTACTCTGCGGTCAGAAGCATAAATAACGTGGTATGGTGGTTTGCAACCCACGAGTACAAAGGATAAAACCATGATAGATGAGACCACAGAGAAGACAACCCGCGTTGCCCTGATAACGGGGGCCAACGGAGCCATTGGCCAGGCCATTGCCCGCCAAATGGCCGCCCTACCCCAGTATGAATTGGTTTTGGTTGGCCGCAACGAGCAGCGCATGGCTGAAGCGACTGCGGCCGTGCAGTCAGCCACCGGTAATCGCCGGGTGCGTTACGAGCTGGCCGACCTCTCCCGTCAGGCCGATATTCTGGACCTGGCCGGACGCTGGCAGTGGCCGCTGCATGTGCTGGTCAACAATGCGGTCGCTTCGCCACGCCGCCGACAGGAAACGGCCGAAGGTATTGAGGTGCAGTGGGCGACCAATGTGTTGGGTTATTTCTGGCTGATCCAGGCCTTCCGCGACCACCTGATTGCCTCGGCGCCGGCCCGCATTGTCAACGTGGCCAGCTATTATGCCGGCGATCTGGATTTGACCGACGTGGAGTTTGAGCAACGGCCGTACGACAACAAGCGGGCCTACCGGCAGTCCAAGCAGGCCAACCGGATGTTGACGGCCGCCTTTGCCCGGCGCTTTACCGGGCAGGGTGTTGTCGTCAATGCCTGCCATCCGGGCGACGTCAACTCCAAACTGAGCAGCGATCTGGGCTTTGGCGGGCACGAGTCAGCCGATGAGGGGGCACGCACGCCGGTCTGGTTGGCAACCCATCCCGATGCGGCCCAGGTAAGCGGCCAATATTTTGCCCAGCAGAAGGCCGTCCCTGATCCTTTTGTGCAGGATGAAACGGCCCTGGAGGCACTGTATCGGCTCTGTCTGACCTATGAGTCTGCTTAACGGCGTGACAATTGGCGGCAACTACCGGTTGGTTTCTCGCAGCCAGGTCACGGCGAACAGAAACGTCAACAGCAGTTAGCCATAACTGAACGTACATAAAAATGGGGGGAGGACAGTTTTTGCTGATGGTGGCGGAGGGAAGACAGCCATTTCTGGGATTGTCTACTATGCAATCCGGCAAGGGCGCTCTCTGAATATAGCCACAACAGCCCGAAGATTTATGCCAAAGCTCTTGGGCGAGCAACCGGGACTAAGTTGGCAGTTAGATCGGCAATCGCTGAAACGGGAACCGTCACGACCGCGATAGAATCACCCATAACGTTAAATAACTCTAAAACAGCCCCTTCTTCACCGTGCTCTGGATGAGAGACATAATCAACAAGCCAGGCCAGGTCCCCTTTCCGCAAGTTTTCTTCGGGTAAGTCTTTAGTTAAGACGACCCTTTGATACAATTGGGGTTTCATTTTCACCTCCATGGTTTCAATGTGATAAAACGGTATTGCTTGCTTTGTGCATCGCATAACCAGACGGTAATGACGGCAAGCTCGACGCCGTTAGGGCCTTGTAAATGGCCATGCACTTGATAATAAGTGCCATACTGATCAACTCGATCACTGACAGCTTCTTCCTGGCTGATTTGCCTTCGCATGGCTGCCTCTAGCTCGGATGGATTTTCTCGTGTGAATCCGGCTTGGGCCAAGAAGCCAAATTTATCATCTATCTGTCTGGGGACAAGCAAATAGCGCGTGAGTTTTTCTTTGGCAATAAAAGCATTCTCTGGAATTTGCACAAACTTTCCTGTCCCTTTAACGACTGATCTTACCAGATTTTGTTTATTCTAGCATAGCCCAGTGGGAACTGGTAGTTGAGTTTCAAACCGATCCGGTCACATTGGATAACATTTATTTCAATCAAGTTAATTCAAGTGATAATGTTGGCTGGCGTGGCGAGAAACGGCCGTTACCGGCCCGTCAAACAGTATAGTTGATAACGGTGGCTCGGAATTGGCTGGGATAGGGAAAATCCGGTTTATAGAACGTAGGGATATACGATTGAGCGGCTTGCTGCCGTCTATACGATTGGGGAAAACGGCCGTATCTACTGGCTGCTGCCGGGTAACATCAGCCAGGCAAACAGACTTGTTGGAGCGTCTGCCAGACAAGCGGCAAATAGGCGTTTATGTCATGCCCGGCCGTTACCTCAATAAGCTGTACCTGGTCAGGGTAAGCCTGGACATAATTCCGACTGGCGGCGATGGGCACGACCTCATCCTCCGTGCCGTGAATGATGGTGATGGGGCCCGGCGGTGGCGGTGGGGTCTGGTAGAAACGGCCGTCTACTTCCAAATCATAGCGCAGCCGGACCGGCCGGTTGAAGCCGTAATGGAACAGTTCCCCTACTCCATCGGCTTGCCACTGGTCCAGGGACAGGCCCACCCGTTCCCCGGAAAGATAGGTCAGGGCGGGTGAGAGCAGCAGGAGGTGGGCCACATTGCCATAACGGTGGGCATAGTTTAGCGCAATGAGGCCCCCCATAGAGCTGCCAATGAGGCAAACATCAGTTAGTTCCCGGTCGAGGATATATTGGCGCAGCCGGTTGATCATGCCGGTGATGGTCAGGTATTCAAAGTCGGCCGGCGTGGGCGAAAACTCGACGGCATGGAAGGTAACGTCAGTTCGCTCGGCCAGACGGGGGTGCAGGTATTGGGCTTTACGGCCGCCCGCTGAGGAGGCGAAGCCGTGGAGGTAGATGAGATGGGTCATGGGCTATTCCTTTGTTGAGTGAGGAGAGACAGGGCAGCGGCCCTATCTTTTCTCCAGCAGCCTGTAGTGGCAACGACGTTTCCGTTGTTTGCCGCTCTTCTTTTCAGGCGGGGCCAGCAGCTCGTAGGCAGTCCCGTAGTTGTCGATAATTGACTGTCGCAGTGCCTCGTAATCGTTGGGGTCACAGCCAAAGGCGGTGACTGAGTAGTCCCAGGCTCGCTGGCAGAGTAGGTCGCGGTCAACCTTGGCGGCACAGGTATCGCACATCCCCAAGTCGTCGATTGATTGTGTGCCACTGGTCGCAGCCGACGCAGTTTCCTGTTAAGTCAAACATCTTTTTCTCCCTATCGCAGTCTGTAATCGCCGAGCGCCTACTGGGTATCTTCAGGCCAGGGCCAGGGCTGTTCTACCAGAGGCACCCCTTCGCCGAGGTCGTTACTGGTCTCCACCTGCCCCTCACTCAGCCAGACTTCAATCGCCAGCCAATAGGAGAGCGGGCGGGCAGCCAGGACAACGAGGTACTGCTCCGGCTCATCGTCGGGGTCTATATCGGCGATGACAATCTCATCGGTGTGGAATCTGGCTCGTGCCCAGTGGGTAACGGCCGTGTGAATGGTTTGGCGGGTGGTATCGTCCATGAAGCGGTAGCCTTGCTGGTAAGTGGGTTGATAAAGCTGACCGTGATTATAGGGGTTTGGGGGTAGTTGTCACTGTGGGGGTTACAGAAACGGCCGTTAACAGATCCGTCTGCTTGAGCAACCTCCAACTTGCTAGTGCTGTCCGATCAGGCAGCCGTGACGCTGTTGCCGGGCACGTTTCAGTTGCCATCAGAAATGGCTTCCCACGCCTAAAGGAAAAGGGCACGAGAATATCTCAAAAAGCAATTGGTTCTTTATCACTTGCAGCCGGTATTTGGGACAATCTGAGAACAAGACGCAGCGCTTCATTAACTGCTTCAGCATTGGGAAAAGCATCGGCAACATCAGGAGATAATAGAACGAGGTTTGTCCCTTCAGCGTACTGTTCGGCATATTTACCGCGAACTGCGCCTTTAAGCAACTGTTTCATATCATACTCAGGCCGTAATTCATCGTCTATTTCAGAATTCTTCTTCATATTCTTTTTTCTCTAAAGATGTCAATTCCCGTGCGCTGATAATACGGATTCTGTTGTCTGGCTCAGCATACGACACAATTAACAAACGTTGTCGTTCTGAAAAGCCAACAATGATGTAGCGATCTTCATCATCAGAATGGTCTGGATCGAAAACGGTGGCGCTTAAGGGATCAGCAAACACAGTCGTTGCTTCTTCAAAAGAAACTTTGTGTTTTTGTTTGTTTCGTGCTGCTTTATTTGGATCCCATTCAAATTTTAAGCCCACAGTTACCCCGTTATATCTGAATAATGTAACCTATTATAGCATATCAACAGTCGTTATTCACAACGTAGTGCAAAGAGAAACGGCCATTCTATCGCTCAATCTGTTCTCACCAAACCAACCAGCGGCAAAACGGCCGTTTCCAGTTTCAAACCCCACACCGCCCTCCAGTAACCCAACAATCCCTCTAGCCCACCGGCCGCCACCCTTAAGCCGGCCACGCAGACGGCTATTTCTGTCAGCCGGTAGTCAATTGGCACTGTTCATCGTGAACAGATGCACGCACCGACCGGCCTACCCGCTTCAACTGAGACAACCAAATTCAAGGCCAGACTGCCAAACGGCCGCACCAAAAACGGCCGTTTACCACCAGGCAACGTTGTCACCAAGCTATGCCTGTGCTAAAAAACAGCCAAGATCATTCACGAATCATCTGGCCACCTGGTCACCCCATAACGGCTGC
>JAWOIM010000221.1:0-6749 GCA_046484685.1 Chloroflexota bacterium
TCTCGCCCGGGATGCGGGCCAATAAGGGGCGAGACGGCGCGGGCGGGGGTGGGTTGGTGGGGGCGAGGTTGATTTCCGCGCCGTCCCGCCCGTACCGTGGGTTGATTTCCGGGCCGTCCGGTCCGTATGGCAATGTAATGTAGGGGCGGGACAGGCGGGCCGTGATCCTGGCGATCACCGATGAGGTTTGCCCCGCCTGTCTCGCCCGGGATGCGGGCCAATAAGGGGCGAGACGGCGCGGGCGGGGGTGGGTTGGTGGGGGCGAGGTTGATCCCCGCGCCGTCCCGCCCGTACAATGGGTTGATCCCCGCGCCGTCCCGCCCGTACAATGGGTTGATCCCCGCGCCGTCCCGCCCGTACAATGGGTTGATTTCCGGGCCGTCCCAGCCTACGGGTTGGGGGTGGGTGAGGGAAAGGGTGGGGCCAGGGTAGACGGCCGTTCCTGAACCGGTTCGACGATGCGCTGGTATTCGGCTTCGTTAACGCCCGTAATTTTCAGCCGGTCGTCCGTCAGATGGATGGCAAAGCTGTGGGTGCAGGTAAAGCGGTCCCAACTGCGCCAGCAGGTCCCGGTCACCTCAATCTGACTGGCTGCCGTCACCGTATAGGTCGCAGACGAAATTAACCAGAAACGGCCGTGTTGTACTCATTAACTATAGTCTCACACCTGCGTAACGTCTATGGATAATTAAGCCGCCACTCGAATCTGCTCAACCTCAGCAGGAAAACCATACCGGCCGCCGCTCAGGGCAGCCAATTGGGGCTGACGCCGGGCACGGCCAGCTCCCGGATTTCCTGCGTTTCTACGTCCAGCAGCCAGATGCCCATATTTTCGGGGGCACTGAGCAGGAAGCGCTGTACGGCCAGAAAACGGCCGTCTGGGGACCATTGGGGCGCGCCGTGATGGGCGTCTAAATTGTCGGTCAGGGCGTAAGCGTCGCTGCCGTCGGGCCGCATCAACCATAACTGTTTGCCGCCCACGCTGCCGGCCGCCTGTCGCGTAAATGCAACCCATTCCCCATGGGGGGCATAAGTGGGCCAGCTATCGTTGCTTGGCTCGTCGCCGCTGACGTTGGTCACTTCTTCCGTTTCCAAATTGGCCCGCACTATTTGGATGGCAAATTCGGCCGTTTCTAACTGCAACTGGGTCAGCAGCAGCTCATTGTTGGTCGGGCTCCAGGCTGCTTGCTCGCCGGTGCGGCTGAGTACAAACAGGTTTTGGGCCGTTTCCAGATTGTACACTTCGATGCCCTGCGTGTTGGGGGCCACATAGCTAATCCAGCGGCCGTCGGGGGAAAAGCTGACGCCATAGCCCAGCCACTGGGTGTCGCTAAAGACGGCCAGCGTATCCTCGGCCACCAGGTCATACCACCAGAGGCGGGGGGGGCCGGGTGGACCGCCGGCCCCGGCAAAAGAGCGCCGTTCGTAGATGAGCCGCTGGCCGTCGGGAGCCCAGGTGGGCCGGCTGCACGCGCCATCGGGACAATCAAGCAGCAGGTGGCGGTCGCTGCCATCGGCATCAATCAGCCAGATGTCGCTGCCGCCGTCGCTGCTGCGGCTGACGGTGTAGGCAATCGTCTGGCCGTTGGGGGCCACCCCATAGTCAAGGACATTGGTTTCTTCGGTGGTCAGCGCTGTTGGTTCGCCGCCATCGGTCGTAACGGCGTAAAGCTGGTTGCCCTGGCGCTCGGAGTCCCAGGCGATGTAGATAACACGCGGTGACCCGGTCTGAAACTGCCAGCTAATTTCTTTGCTCAGACGCCCTTGCTGGCTGGGCAGGCCGGCGGCCAGAATGACCTGGTAAAGGCTGTTTGGGGCCAGAGGCGTGGCCGGGGAAAAGACAAGCGTTTGCCCCTCCCAGCGGGTAGTACCGCTAACCACCGGGGAGAGAGTAAAGGTAGGCACGGCCGTACTATCCATGGGCTGGTCAAAACGAATGCGAATATCAGCCTGGGTGGAGACCTGTTGTGCCCCGGCCGCCGGCACCAGGTCGGCGACCGGCACACCCAGCCGCCCCCCTATCCAGACCATAGCCAGGAGGGTCAGGGTGAGCAGGGCTAAAATAGTGAGAACAAGTTTGTCGAATTGTTTCATTTAAAAATTTGACGCAAAGAGGCGAAGGAAGCAAAGGGGCAAAGAAGAGAAACAAAGCTTTGCTTCCTTATCCTTTGCATCTTTGCTCTCTTTGTACCTTTGCGTTAACTCTTTTTGGTATCGGCTTCAGGATGCATATTCTTAGCGATACAAGTAAGGTTGGGCGGGGGCGTCTGTTGGCTCCACGGTGTCGGCGGCGAGGATGGGAATGGTACGGCCGTCAAAATCGCCTACCACAAATTGGCCGCTGACCTCTACCCAGGTGTCGTTGGGCAACGAAGCCGTTTCCGGCCAGCGTACAATCAGGCCCACCGGTGAGGCGTCGGCCACACAGCAGCTTAAAACGAAACGGCCGACCATGAAGGTATCTTCCTCAAAGCGTTCATCCTGGTAGACAAAGCCGATGACCCGCGCCTCTTCTCCGGCCAGAACGGAGGGATCGGAGACGCGCTGAAACTCCATCAGCCAATCGACCACGTTGCGCTCGCCGGGCAGCAGCCCCATGTCGGCCCCGCTGCCGCGGGGGGCTGTGATAGAGCGCAGCCGGCTTTCGTTGGTAGGCAGGCCACCCACATCCAATTCCCGCGTGCCAATGGCCGAGGCCCCTAACGGCTGCGGTTCGACCATAACACCAATGACGACCGGAATGGCCGCTATAAGCAGCCCCAGCCAGGTGATGGGCTGGCGGCCCAGGTTGTAGAGAGAAGACGGCCGTTCGCTGCGCCGGTAGTAACTAAAACCTACCAGGATAAAACCCACCGAAGAGAGCAGCGTCAGCGTCACAAACCGCTCGTTGATATAAAACAATATTGTCCCGCTCATAATCCGGCTGTAGAGAAAAATCCCCAGCGCCAGGAGTAGTGCCATTTTGATGAAACGATCCATTTTGAAACCCCGTTATCGGTGTTCGGTAATCGGATAACGGATTACCGATTACGGATTACCGTTTACCGTTTACCGGCAGTTACCAGTTAACAAACAAATTGATAAAGACGCCAATGACCAGCATCAGCATAAAAGAAAGGCCCAGCAGGTAGGCCACGGTGCGGCGGCGGAAGACACCCAGGAACATCAAGGCGCTTTTGGTATCGACCATGGGGCCGAAGGTCAGGAAGGCCAGGATGGAGCCGACGGTGAATGTGCCGGCAAAGGAGAGGGCCAGAAAAGCGTCTACCGTTGAGCAGACGGACAAGATAAAGGCCAGGACCATCATGACGACGACAGAGACGACCGGTCCTTCGCCCAGTTGCAGCAGGACAGCTTGCGGCAAAAAGGTTTGCATGGTGGCTGCCAGCATACAGCCTAAAATCAGGAAACGCACCATGTCGATGAAGTCGTCACCGGCGATGCCTACAGCGTCCCAAAGGCGGCCGGCCGTACTGCTGCTGGCCTGGGGCATGGTGGGCAGATTGGCCATGCCGGCTGCGGCTTGCAGTTGCAAATCGGGCATCGTCACGCTTTCGGGGATCAGCACGTCACGGGGCCGGGCTACCGTGAAGACCAGACCAATGATAGTGGCGATGATGATGGTGAAGGCGAAACGGCCGTAGACCACCGGTCCCCAGCCAAAAACCGCCACCGTACTCAGCAGTACAATGGGGTTAATGACCGGTGCCGCCAGCAAAAAAGAGACGCCTACCGTCAGGGGCATCCCTTTCTGGTAGAGCCGGCGCGTCACCGGCACCACGCCACATTCACATACCGGGAAAACAAAGCCCAGCAGCGAGCCAACAAAAGCGGCCGGAACCGGGTGGCGCGGAATGAGCCGCTCCAGCATCCTCTTGCCCACAAACACTTCCAGCAGGCCGGATACCAGCGACCCGGCCAGCAAAAAAGGAACCGCTTCCACAAAAATGCCCATAAAAATCGTGGCAAAAATCTGGAAGCGAGTATTGATGGGTCCTTCGACAAAACGGGCCAGAAGGCCCACCACCAGAACCATTAACCCCAGGCCAATCAGCCAGCGGGTAAAGGTTTTATCAAATAATTGTTGTTTGTTTGACGCCTGGGCAGAATCCTGTTCCGCCAGCCTTTCCAGTCTATCCATAGCGAGCGATAATAACCGGCTTCATAAAGATGTCAAAGAAACTAATTGAATGATAACCGTTTGCTGCTTGAATCAACTAAAAAGCTCCCAGATTGTTTAGACCTGGGAGCTTTTTACTTTTTTACTACCGTACAATGAGCGGCAAATATAGGGTTGTGCCCAGATCACCACTTATGCCATTGATACGGCCGTTCCAAAAGCCGCTGCTCAACGTATAAGAGCCGCCAGACATGACTGCTGCATCCGGTTGACCGGCCGTTCCGCTGAGGGCGAACTGGCCGCCTTGACTTGTGCCCCCACCCCCATCTACCGACCACCAGGAGATAGTGTAACCGCCGCTTGAACTGCCAGGCGCGGCCAGGATAACCGAGGCAACTGTGAGACAGAAGAGCATGAACACCAGGAGTATAATTAGTTTGCGGGGCATGAAGACCTCCTTAGCGTAAGGTGACAAAAACAGGGATGGTTGTTTGCCCCTCAGTTGGGGCGGCCAGGGCAATGCCCACCACTTGGGCACCTTCTGTGACCACCATGCCCTCTATCGTGCGTGTTTGCAAGGCTCGTACCTGCCCGGCGTCAGATGCGACCGTCAGGCGATCCCCGGCGGCGATGCCGGCTCCCGGAGCTGCTTTGACCTCCGTGATGCCGTAGATGACCAGAGAGACGTAATCGCCGGGTTGGGCGGGGCCAGGGGTGCTGTGCATAGACATTTCCCCTTCCGCTTCTTTACCCGGAGCCACCGCCCACACCATACGACTGGCGACAACACCGATAACACCGGTCAGAGCCTCTCCCTCAGCAGCGCGTACCAGGGGCAGCGGCACAGTACTGCCCGGAATGGGGTCGGTCACACCCGTGACGGCGACGACATCGCCGGCCGTGAGTGGATGGGGGCCGGTTACCTGGGCAACCAGAGAATAAGAATTGGCAGTTACGTTGCCGGCCTGGATATTATCTACCGTAAAGAGGGCCCATTCACCGGACGCATTGGCCGTATTGGGCCATAGACCATAATTGGCAACACCGGGACTGGGGATGTAGACACCATAAGAGGGATAGTCGGGAGCGCTGCCTATCTGGATGCCATCATCGGTCGTATCATATATCCGAATGCCATCGCTGCCGGTGGTGTTGCTAATGACCAGACTATAGTCGGCGCTGGGGCCAATCCGCAGGCCGCCTTCATTGGGCACGACCAGGCGAATGCCGCCGTTGTACAGATGCCAGTCGCCGTTGCTCCCATTGTAATAAGTCCAGGCGCGAAAGGAGCCGTTGGTGGCGTAGCCATAGAAAGGCCAGCCATTGGCATGAGATGTTTCTACATACATGCCTCCATAGTCGTTGGCACCGCCGTCATAACGCACACCAAAGACTTCATTGCCAGAGATGCGGAAATCGCGGCCAACGCCGACGAAGTTGCTTCCCTCGTTGGTGTAGACGTTGGGCAGGGAGAGGGCGGAGGGGGCGGGGGACAGTTCCTGACGAGGCATAAGGGTGGTGTAGGCTCCGCCGCCAGACGGCCGTACGCCAATCTCTAACCAACGTGCCCCACCGCCAAAGGCATTTGGCCCAAAATCTAGTTTGACGGTGAACAGCCCATCGGCAACGTTCACGGGGCTAAGCGATAGGGTGCTGCCGACCTGGTTGCCGACGACTACGGCATCAAAAAGCATGAATTCAAAATCATACAAGCCGTCGGCGGGTGTGCCGCCGTTGTCCAGGTAGCCCTGGTAGGTGAAGCCGGTGCCAACCGGATCGAGGAGGAGTTCCGGTTGGCTGTCGGCCGCTATGGGGTTGGGTTTTGTCCAGGTTAACGCAGAGAAAATGACTATTACACTCAAAAGGGTGCCTACTACTAAGTACAGATGTTTTCTTTTCATGATTACCTCTTACAAGACTATTTAGGGGACTTCACCAATGCGAACCAGATTTGATAGAGTCTGGTTTTGTGCACCAGTACCGCAACTTTCTAAATTTGTGGCGTGGTTTGTAGTAACCGCTTCAGCGGTCAGACGGCTAAACATGTGCTGAGCGCAGCCGAAGCAGCCGTTACTACGAACCCGCAAAAACATAAATTCTGGGTACCAGGCAGGCCAGATAGTTTTCATAGGGGGCTGTTGTGCACTATGGGGAACAGTTAGTAAATAGGTGGCAGAGCGCCGTCCATAGGACCTCCTTTTAGTTACGGTCTGGAGTGTGGCGAATTTTAGACCTGCGAGGTTTTTGAACCATTACGTTGCATTTGCCCCAGAGGTAGAAACCTCGCAGGTCTTCTCTGGTAAAACAAAAAACGCCAGTGTCCAGTTACGGTTTTTTGTGGCGGCTGTGCTAATACGCTGGGGGTCGGATAGGGATAAAGAGAGCGTATAGTAAGGTATGAAGAATTATGAAATGTGATCTCAATTAAGCATTATAATATAAGACAGTCAGTAAGTATATATGTCGGTTATCTTAACTGCTTTGACACGCTAGATTTCGTTTACGGCCAGCGCCTAGCCTAGGAATGGAATTCCCAGGCTGATTACGAGAAGTACGCTAAAGCGCACTATGGCTCAAAGCCGCATAACCTGTTTTAACAGGTTTCCTATACCAGCCGCCGAATTCCATT
>JAWOIM010000204.1:0-12380 GCA_046484685.1 Chloroflexota bacterium
GCGGAAAATAGAGCCAGACACTCAGCCCCAACAGAGCAAACCCCAGCATCACCAACACCGTTCGCCACCGCTCGGCGACAAGCAGCCCTATCTTTTTCGTCATTCGTAATTCGTAATTCGTAATTCCCCCAAGCCATACCCAGACAATGAACAACGCATAGGCCGGAAAAGCAAATACGGTCAGCGGATGGTGGGTTACCCCCAACCCGGCACTCAAGCAAAAAATATAAAGCCACTTATTACGACGGAGGACGGAGGACGAAGGACGGAAAGAACCCCCTCCGTCTTCGGTCACTTCGACTGGCTCAGTGCAGGCTTTTCGTCTTCCGTCATTATCCGCCCACCATTTGGTCAAAAAGTAGAGGTTGGCCATTAAGAAGGTGCCGGTGATAATATGGGGATTGGCGTGGATGGCGTGCTGCCAGACGTTAACGGCCGTTCCCACCAGCAGTGCAGTCAGGACACCGGTGAGAAGTGGAAAGTGGAAAGTGGAAAGTGTGTATCGGTTACTGAATACTGAATATTGGATACTGGATACTGCCCTGACAATACCCAGTACAAACAAGCAGGCCAGGATGGCCGAAACGGCCGCCAGCAGGTGCATCCGCCAGATGGGGTCACCGATGGGGATGAGCTTCTGGAAGAGGTGACCTACCAGCGTGATGAAGGCATAACCCGGCGGGTGGGCAATGCCCAGAATATTGGCGATAAAGGTATATTCTGTAGGGTCGCCCAGCACCAGCGAGCGGGCCATCGTGCTGAGATAGAGGAGAGGGAGCAGCAAAAGCAACAAGATGGCAGTGGCTTGCGCCCCCCTTTTTCCTCGCCGGGCATGTAATTCATCCATAACGGCCATTTATACCACAGCTTGTGAACCTGTGTCATTGTCAAAAGCGACAGGCAGAATTTTATTTGCGGTCATTGCCACTGGCCGTTAAAATGATTATAGTCTGACAACGATGCCGGCAGAAACGCCACAGCAATCATTATTGACATGTTTACTCATATGAAGGACAAAAGGAAGCCATGAATTCACTGCCACAACAGTCGCCTGATAGTAAAGATGTTCTTGTTCAGCCGTTGCTTTTAATTTTGGCAGCTCTGCTCGTACCGGTGCTGCTGGTCGCCTTTTTTATGTTGTATGTGCTGCCCGATGTTGGTATTGATCATTTTGCCTGGCCGGTACGGCCGTTGATGTCTTCCATGATGTTGGGGGCCACCTACCTGGGCGGCGCTTACTTCTTCCTGATTGTGCTGATTTCACGCCGCTGGCACCACGTCTGGCTTGGCTTTCTGCCTATCACAGCCTTTGCCGGGACGCTGGGCATTGCCACCTTGTTCCATTGGGGTAATTTTGTCCATGAGCGCTGGGCCTTTTGGATTTGGGCATTGCTCTATATCACCGTGCCTCTGTTTCTGCCCGTCCTGTGGTATCGTAACCATCGCCTGACAGAGGGTATAACAATGGTGCGGGAAGGAGAACTACCGTCGCTCGTTCGCCAGATATTGGGCGGACTGGGAATTGTCCTGACCATTGCCGCCGTGCTGCTGCTTTTTGTACCGGAGCTGATGATAGCCGCCTGGCCCTGGACCTTGACGCCGCTGACCGCCCGGATCATGTCGTCAATGTTTATTCTGCCCGGCCTGGTGGGATTGGGAATGGCCTATGACGGCAGTTGGGCCAGCGCCCGCTATCTGTTGAAGGCGCAGGCCATTTCTATTGCCTTCATGCTCTTGGCTATCTTTGTCGCTCGCGCTGACTTTGATTGGGCTGCGCCGACAAGCTGGATTTTCACCGGCGGCATGAGTGGCATCCTGCTCTTGATCGGGTATATCCATTATTTGATGATGAAGCGATAAGTCCACCGAAAAAAACCGAGTTTTTCATGAGGCCCTACTCTGGCCATTGTACCTTCCATCAAAAACTCGGTTTTTTAACCTTTTTGTAGAGTGAAGCGATGAATGCCAACGAGTATCATTTTGTCACCCACTGGCGCGTGCCGGGCACAGTGGAAGAAGTTGCCGAAATTCTGAGCGACGCGACCGACCTGCCGCGTTGGTGGCCGGCCGTCTATCTGGATGTAGAGGAGACGAAGCCTGGTGATGAAGACGGCATTGGCAAGGAAGTGTCGCTGTATACCAGGGGCTGGCTGCCCTATACGCTGCGCTGGCAGTTTCGCGTTATTGAGTCCGACTATCCCCACAGCTTTGCCCTGGAATCGTGGGGGGATTTTGTAGGGCGTGGCGAATGGCGGCTGCGGCAAAACGGCCGTTTTGTTGATGTTACTTACGACTGGCGCATACAGGCGGAAAAACCGCTGCTGCGCCTCCTCTCCTTCCTGCTGCGGCCCATTTTTGCTGCCAACCATCGCTGGGCCATGGCGCGTGGCGAAGAAAGCCTGCACCTGGAACTGGCTCGTCGGGCGGCAGTCAGGCAAAAAACCTCCAATCAGGGCAAACAAAACAGGCCAATCCCACCGCCGCCCGGCCCACCGTTGCCTTATGACTATCTGCTGCCTGGTTTGTTGATTCTTGGGGGTCTTCTGCTGCTAGGCTGGGGCCTGCGCCGCTTTTCCTGAGCATGTTGCGCTGATTGCATAGGCCATATGCTCCAAAATAGGCAGGCCAAACCCTTCATACAGACTGCGGCCGTTTTAGACCTTAACTTGCCCGCCGATAGTGGGTGCTGCGCCCCCGTCCCTGGCGGATGATAAGGCCCAGATCGATGAGTTTGTTAAAATCTAAGGTGCGTGTGGCTTTGGCCCGCTCGGTCAGCGCCGCATACTCTTTATCGGTAATAAACCCGTGTGTGTCAATATGGTCAAGGATTAGTTTGTGTTGGGAGTGCAACCTATTGTCCGGGGTAGCCTGGTGGTGTTCCAGTTCCTTCTCCACGCGCCGCAGCTCGTCTAAAATGCCCTCGGCGAAATATTCCAGCCAGGCGGTAAAATTGAGACTATCTACCATATCGTAGTAGTTGCCAAAAACACCGACTTGTTGGAAATAACGGCTGACGTTCTGGTTGTAATAGTTTTCGAAGCTGAACAGGTTGAAGGTGTCTAGACCCAATCCGGCCAGGAGCAGTTTGGTAGCCAGGCGGGTCGTACGGCCGTTACCGTCTACAAAGGGATGAATAACCACCAACTGCTTATGAAACAGGCCCGCCAGAATAACCGGGTCCAGAATAGACCGGTTGGCCGTCACAAAGGCCAGCAGTCCCTCAACCAGAGCCGGCACGTCGGCATGATCGGGTGGCAGGTAGAGTACGTCCCGTGTACGCGGGTCATGGATGACAACCGGTTCGCGCCGGAATTGCCCTGACTGGTGGTCGGGCAGCAGCCCGGCAGTCACCTGCTGCTGGATATGGAGCAGGAGGGAGGAGGTTAACGGCCGTTCCCAGTCACCACGTAAGGCTACCAACGCCTCATTATAATTCAACACTTCCCGCTCACTTTGCCGCACCTGCGCAGGCTGATTTTTAAGCAGCCGCTTGACCTCGGTCAGCGGCAGTGGATTGCCCTCAATGCTGGTTGAAGCATAGGTGGAAATCGTTTCTGCCTCAGCCTGAAACTGAGTCAAAATAATGTCCGGCCAGGCCCGCTTATTCAGCTCATGGACCAGCAGCGTGATCTGCTTGATCTGGTCAAGCAGGTGGGGTGAAATCTGGTAACGGGGCTGAAACATCCTTATCTCCATCGCCTAATTATAGCCTAAAATTAGGCGATTGGCGACTGTTTTACCACAAAAACCGTTATGGAAAAAATCCGGTTTTCCTCACCTGGACGTAACCGTTCAGTTGCTCACAAAATAGAACGCTGATAAACGCAGATTGGCTAACGCAAACGGATGACTCTGCTGAAAAAAGGTCGAAAAACCGAGTTTTTCATGGTGAACCACTTTGGTCATTGTGGCACATTTAGTCAAAAACTCGGTTTTTTCAGTGGACTCACGGATTAACACGGATTTTTTGTTTTTTATCCGCGAAAATCCGTCAAATCCGTGCAATCCGCGTTCTATTGTCAGGGTAGGTGAACGCTTACACCTGGACAAGCCAGCACCAAAAAGTTCATCAAAGATTGCACAGATTACGCAGATAAAAAGCGACATCCACAACTAACGATCACGCATCACGTTTCACGTCGGGCCCCATCAAAAATTTGGTCATAAACAGCTATCGTCTCGCGGGCGGCTCGTGCCCAGCTAAAGTGGGCGGCCTGGGCCAAGCCGCGTTGGCGTCGTTCTTCGTATTCGTCCCGGCTGTGCAGCAAACGGCCGATCTGGGCCACCATCTCCTCCACACTAGTCGGGTCAAAATAAACGGCCGCTTCCCCGCCCACTTCGGGATGGCTGCTGCTGTTGCTGGCGGCCACCACCTGGCCACAGGCCATATGCTCCAAAATGGGCAGGCCAAAGCCTTCGTACAGACTGGGCTGCACGGCCAGGGCGGCCCCGGCCAATACGGCCGGCAGGTCTTCATCTTCCACCCAGCCCAGAACGCGCACGGCCGTTTCCAGCCCCAGCGCCTCAATTTTGGCAAAAAAGTCGTCGTAAAGCCAGCCCCGGCCCCCGGCCAGAACCAGGGTAAGAGAAGGGAAATCTTGGCGAAGAAGGATGAGCGCATCGAGCAGGCGGCTTAGATTTTTACGTGGCTCAATGGTGCTCAGGTGAACGAGGTACTGCTCAGGAAGATCGTATGTTTGTCGAACAGGTCGATTCTGGCCGGGGGCGGCGGTTTGAAATGGGATGCCGCAGCCTCGTACACCACGTGTATTTTAGCCGGATCGACGTCATAAAACTGTACGATGTCTCGCTTACTGGCCTGCGAGACGGCTATGATGGCCGTTGCCCGGCGGCAGTAGAGAGGCATGGCCCAATTGAGATAGTAGTAGTTGAGCTTCTTGTGGTATTGGGGAAACAGCTTGTAAATCAGGTCGTGGACGGTGAGGACGGTGGGCACGCCGCGCAGGGGCAGCAGCAGATGTTCGGTGCTGTGCAGGAGGCGGGCGTCGGGCAGCAGCCGGTCAAAGCCGATGCGGCTCCAGTGGGCCAGCAGGATGGCCGACCGCCACGGCTTGTAACCCAGCCGTACCGAGCGGCGCGGGGTCTGGCTGAAAGATTGCAGACCGGAGGGAAAACGACCGTCTTGCCCCTGGTTATAAAAAAGGCCAAAGCGGTGGGGATCGGCCGTTAGCAGCGCCCGCGCCAATTCTTCACTGTACCGCCCTAATCCCGCCCGTGAGTGAACGGCCGCGGAGATATCGATGTAGTCAATTGCTTGCATTTTTAGCTATGTTTTTCCCACCAATCCAGGCTCCAGGCCACTGACTTTTGAATACCCTCCTGTAAGGAAGTTTGGGGGGTATAGTCGAGCAGGGCACGCGCTTTGCCGATGTTGGCCACGTAATGGGTCACTTCGCCCACGCGGGAGGGTTCGATGGTGATGTCCGCCTCTTTGCCCAGCGCTTCGGCGATGAATTGGGCCATGGTGACCAGGCTGTTGCCCTGCCCGTAGGCCAGGTTGATGGTTTGGTTCGCCTGGCGTCCCTCAACCAGTAATTCGATGCCTCGCCTGACACCGGTTACACAATCATCGACGTAGGTAAAGTCCAGCACCTTATTTTCGCCGTAAATGGTGATAGGTTCGTCCCGTTGGATTTTACGAATGAAGAGAGGGATGACCCGCTCCATCCGTTCCAGGTCGTTGTCGTAACGGCCGTATACATTGCTAAAGCGAAAAACCAGATAGCGCAGCCCATAACATTGGGCATAGGAATAAATTAGCGCCTCGCCCGAAATTTTGCTGGCCGAGTAGGGGCTTTCGGTAAAGGCAAAGTCGGCATAGCTCTCCTCCGTGATGTAGCGATGGATGTCGCCGTAGACTTCGCGCGAGCTGCTGAAAATAACCGGCAGCTTGTTCTGACGGCAAAACTCCAGGACGTTGTAGGTCATGGTGATATTTTCCAGGGCGCGGTCCGGCTGTTCCACCAGTTCATGGACTTTGGCGTGGGCGGCCAGATGGACCACACAGTCCAGGTCGGGCGGATAGTTGACGTGCCCAATGCCGTTTTGGAAATTTTTGTAGGGCTGGCTTAAATCTTGCAGCAGCGTTTCAAGCTCGTTGGTCCAGGTATTCGGCCGTTTATCCACGCCAAACACAAAGTGCCCTTCTTCTTGCAGCCGCAGCCCCAGATTGGTCCCAATCTGACCGCTGGAGCCGGTAATGAGTATTCGCATAGTTGTTATGTCTCCTTGTTAAAAGTTGCAGAGTGGCGGAGTTGCAGAGTTGCGAAGTGGCGGAGTTGCATTGTGATCTCGCCACCTCGCCACCTTGCTACCTCGCCACCTCGTCACCTCGCCACCTTGCTACCCGCCACACAAAACGGGGCAGGGCTAACATACGCCGCCAGCGCCACGGTTCATGGTAGAGGCGATGCAGCCATTCCAGACCCAGCTTCTGCAGCCGGCGCGGGGCGCGGATTGATTTGCCGGTGACAAAATCAAGCGCACCGCCCACGCCCATCGCCACGCGCACCGTCGTCAGTTTATCCCGATTACGGGCAATCCATTTGTCTTGCCGGGGTGCGCCGTAGGCTACAAAGAGCAGGTCGGCCCGGCTGGTGTTGATATGTTTCACAATCGCATCATTTTCTTCAAGCGCCGGGGAGCCGGCATAGGTTCCGGCAATGATCAGCCCTGGGTAACGGGCCTGAAAAATAGCGGCGGCCGCTTCAGCCACACCGGGGGCAGCGCCCAGCAGATAAAGCCGCCAGCCGGATTGCGCCGCTTGCTCGGCCAGCAGGTAAACCAGTTCAGAGCCGGGCACTCGTTCGGGCAACGGCCGCTTCAGCCAGCGCGAAGCCCAGATTAACCCAATTCCGTCAGGAATGCACAAATCGGCCTGCCACAATACCTGGCGAAAGGCGTCATCCTGTTGGGCCATCATAACAAATTCCGGGTTGGTGGTGGCAATCTGGTGTAGATGGGGCTGTGTCATCGCCCAACTTACCCATGTTATTGTCTGCTGCCGGGTGATAGAATGGACCGGCGTGCCCAATATCTGAATAACAGCGGTTTCATGAAATTTTTCTGTCATAGCAAGGCAGAATAAAATAAGAAATTAAAGCTGTCAATGAATACAAACTATGCTACACTATATAATATTGCGTGCTATAATCAAAGAAACAAAAAAAATTTATTGCCAGTGGCATTGTTTTAAAGCGTTTTGAACAGCATCTAAAAATCCTTGTTGGTATAATATTTTTCATATGACCAAAGAGCGTAGACTAACTTCTCCAGAAACAAGCCGTATTGAATCTATAAATACGGTTGAATCTGCGACTGTATCTTATCTGCCTGTGCCTGCTACAGCCACTACGCCATTTGTCTGGCGGGTACGGTTTGACGTGATGTCGGAGCCGAAAGATAGCTTTGGTCTGGATATTCAGGGGGAACTGCTGCTAGGACGGGAGATTGACCAGGAGAATCTGGTCGATTTGAGTGCCTACAATTCGTCTGAGCATGGCGTTTCTCGCCAACATGCGATGCTGCGTCCCACAGCGACCAATCTGTTTATTATTGATCAGAACAGTACGAATGGCACCACACGCAACGGCCGTTCTGTTGGTGTCAATACCCCTTACCCCATTGTCAATGGTGATGTCATCGGTCTCGGTGGGCTGCGTCTGGCTGTTCACATAATCGACCGTCCCAGTTTACAAGAACAGACAGCCCAATTACAATCTACCCCAGACCTGGCTGAAGCGCTCTCTCAAATTGCCAAGTCTATTACGTCTCAACTTGATCTAGACGATGTGTTAAATCAGGTGGCTGAAACAGCTATGCTGCTCACGGCGGCCGGGGAGACGGGTATTTGGCTGGTTGACGAACGGACCGGCGAGCTTTTCCTGGAAGCGCAGCGGGGTATCAAAGATGAGCGACTGCGCCGTATGCGGTTGCCCATTGGTGAAGATACGCTGGCCGGTCAAGTCATTCAAAGTGGACGGCCGTTACGCACCAGCCGCAAAGAAGATGGCGATCCCATCAAAGTCAAAACCAACTACCTGGTTGAGGCCCTGGTTTATGTGCCCATCAAATTAGGTGGGGTGACGCTGGGTGTTATTTCGGCCATTCATCGCCAATCAGACAAGCAGTTTGAGCGACGGGATGAACGGCTGCTCGAAGCGATTGCCGATTTTGCCGCTATTGCTATCCAAAACGCCAGGCTTTATCAGGCCACTGACAAAGCACTCGCTCGCCGAGTTAAAGAACTCAGTGCACTCAATGAGCTTTCTCACACCGTTTCTGCCTCTCTCGACATGCAAGAAGTCTATAAAGTCCTTATAGAACAGGTCAATAAAAATTGGCAGATTGAAGAGTTGGGCCTCTACTTCATGGACGAAAAATTGGGTACCCTGTACCCCATATCAGATAATGGCCATGATCCGGCAGCGCCTATAGCCTCCCAGGGTATTCTCTGGCAGACTGCTCAAGATCGCCAACCGGCTGTGGTTAATGAGCTACAGCAACAACCTGGCCACGAAGAGGATACGGATGGGCTGCCGCCCGGCCAACAGGTAGACTCTATTGCCTGTGTGCCGCTGTTGGTGCAGGATGAGGTGGTTGGCGTATTGGCTTTATTTAATAAATTGGATGGGTACTTCTCCCAAGAGGACATCGAACGGTTGCAAGCATTTGCCAACCCCCTGGCTACAGCTATCAAGAATGCACGCCTGTTTGCCCAGTCAGAGCAGCGACGGCGGGCTATTCAAGCCACGGCCGAAACATTGTCACAACCCTTATTGATTTTAGATGATGGCGGGGTCGTATTGATCGCTAACGACGCGGCTCAGGCTATCCTGGATAAACATATGTCCCCTCTGTTTGAGGGTATTAGTCGGGGCGTGGGGCGGACCGTTGAGTTGGAAATTGGCCAGCGCACCTATTTGTCTACCATACAACATTTGCCGGACATGGGCACCATTGTAGTCATGCAAGACATTACTTATGTCAAACAATTGGAGCAAGACCGCAGCGATTTTCTACATGCCCTCTCCCATGATTTGAAGAGTCCATTGACTTCAATTGCCGGTTATGCTCAACTTTTGGAACGATTTATCGTACTAGATCAGAAGCCTGCTCACTACCTAAAACAGATTTTGGGGGCTTCGGAGCGAATGTTAGGCATGATCAATCAACTTCTCCAGGTAGCCAAAGGGGATACGGTAGAGCTGAAGCGGGTGCCTTGCCATCTGAATGATATAGTAGAGCAGGTAATTGAAGATGTGGAAGGCAGTACGCTGAACAAATTGATTACCGTTGAACAAAATATTAGCGGAAAATCGGTTGCCATTTTGGCTGATCCCACTCGTCTATATCATTTAATTCTAAATCTGATAGATAATGCCGTTAAGTATTCGCCGCCCGAAACGGCCGTTTCTGTTCGACTTAGTTACGAAGCGGAGACAGTCATCTTAGAGGTACAGGATGAAGGTCCGGGCATTCCCGAAAAAGATTTAACGCGCGTGTTTGATAAATATTATCGTGGGACACAGGCTCAACAGCAGCCAGGGGCCGGACTGGGATTATCGGTCGTTTGGGCCATTGCCGAAGCGCATAAGGGCCGTGTCACGGTCCATAACAGGGAAGAAGGGGGAGCCGTTTTCCGGGTCGTATTGCCTATTGCCGCCTGATTGCTCATCCGTAATTGGTGTGTCGTTAACCGCCTATCGCCCAACGGCATTCTCCAAACTCGTCAACACCTGTGCCGCCGCTTTTTCCCAGGAAAAGCGGCGGATATTTTTTTGACCGGCGCTGACAAGTCGCCGGCGCAGCGCCTCATCCCGGCATATCTGCACCATTGCCCGGCTGATAGCGCCTGTATCCAAGGGGTCAATGAGCAGACCCGCCTCCCCTACTACTTCGGGCAGCGAGCTGGTATTAGCGGTTATAACGGCCGTTTCACACGCCTGCGCTTCTAATACCGGAAAGCCAAACCCCTCGTAGAGTGACGGAAAAACCAGGGCTGTGGCCCCGGCTAATAGAGCCGCCTTTTCTGGCTCGGCGATATAGCCGGGCAGCCGTATCTGCTGCGCTGTGATCGGGTCGAGTCGGGCAACAGTGTCTAAAATCGGTTGGGCCAACCAGCCCACTTTGCCGGCCAGCACCAGTTGATAAGGAGGTGTAGCAGCCGCCAGGCCGCTGGCAGCAAACGCCTCCACCAGCCGCACCAGATTTTTGCGCGGCTGTAAGGTACCCAGGTAGAGTAGATAAGGGGGTGTGATCTGGTGGCGGTGCAGAACGGCCGTTATTTTGGCTGCAGACGGCCGTTTCAGCCCCGGATCATAGCCTGGATAAACCACATCCACTTTAGTCCCATCTACGCCATATTCTGTTACCAGGTCGGTCCGCGTGGCCTGTGAATCGGCAATAATGCGCCGGCTGCGCCGGCTGTTGTGGGCTGTACTCCAGTGCAGATAATGACGCTGAGTTACCGGATGGGCCTCGGGGAAAAAACGATAGCCCAAATCATGGATAGTAGCCACCGCCGGACCACGGTAGGAAAAGGGAATGACGTGGGCTGGCGTAAAAAAAACGTCGGGTGGCTGATAATGCAGCCGCAGCGCCAGTCGTAGATGGCTCCACAACCGGGGAAAGGGCATGATCAGGGGCGTAACGTGGGCGGCAGCAGCAAAATGGTCTGGTGGGGGTTGGTTATAGTACAGCAAAAGCGAATGGCCCCGCTCGGCTGCTTGAGGAACAAGTGCCCGGATTAGAAAATAGGCATAGGCTTCTGTGCCGGTGCGCCGGGCTGTTACCGCACGACTGGCGTCGATGCCAATGATCATCGGCAACCCTTTTTAGTCACAGGGAGACCCAATTGTCAAAAACTCCTGGGCTACCCACCCTTCTGCTCCCCCCGTTACGCGCACATAACGCCAGGTAAAGGTGCCGTCCGAAACCGGCTCATCCTCCAACAGAATAACCAGTGACCCTTCAGGTAAGACAACAATTTCTTCACCACCGGGAGCGGTACGCATCGTCAGGCCATTGCCGCCCGTGTCGGTAATTTGGGCGCGACAAATAACGGCCGTTGGCGTGGGTGTTGGTTGGTCCGGATCTGGGGTAGGCGTCGGGGTATTGGCCGGCGGAATAGATTCAAAAGCGAGGGTAGCGGTGGGCGTTGGCGGGTTTTCGACAACCGCTTCCGGAGCGGATTCCAGCTCCGGTTCCGGGGCTGTAAGCTGCTGCCGTTCATGCAGCAGCAGGCCGATAGCAGCTACAAAAAAGAAGAGTGCGCCCAGCAGCGTGTAGCTGGCTCGCCGCAGCATCGCTTCCCGCTCTAGCGTATAGAAGCGGGCACCGCCGCGACGAATGCCCCGATAGCTGGCCATCGCGGCGACAATACCCCCTATCGTTAAAAAAATAATTACCGGATATAACATACAGCTTATAGGTTGATTATCAGTGACCCCTGGCGCACAATTTTGGGCACGGGGTCGAGACAGCTAAGAATAGTTGAGGCCATCTGCTGCGGTGACGGACCGTCATCCAGAATAATGGTTGCTATACCATTTAACTGGGTGAGGGCCTCGGCCGCATTGGTAGCGGCCGGCCGGCCGGACAGGTTGGCGCTGCTGGTCGCCACCGCTCCACCGGCAGCACGAATAAAAGCGCGGCTGGCCGCATGGTCGGGAATACGCACGG
Source organism: Chloroflexota bacterium (assembly GCA_046484685.1). Classification (GTDB taxonomy): domain Bacteria; phylum Chloroflexota; class Anaerolineae; order Promineifilales; family Promineifilaceae; genus SLGK01. The sequence continues at coordinate 11,704 of JAWOIM010000204.1, forward strand.
CAACACCCTGGTTGGGTGAGATATTGGCCGGTAAATGAGTTGCTTTGGGTAAAATGAGCGTCAGTGGACCGGGCCAATGGCGTTCTATGTACTCTTGGGCTATGGCCGGCACAGCCGTCACCACTTTTTCCAGGTCGCTTAAATCAGCCAATAGAATGGGAATGCCTTTGCTCAACGGCCGTTTTTTGGCCGCATAGAGTTTAGCCACTGCCGTCTCATTGAAGGCATCAACCCCCACACCATAGACTGTATCCGTAGGAAAAACAATCAGTTCCCCCTGCCGGATGGCCTGTACAGCCTGGGCAATGGCGGTTGGTTCTGAAGCGTCTAGCAGTTTTGTTACAGCCATCATATATATAAAAATAATTAATGGTTGAATTGTTAACCGTTCAGTCTCACCGGAGACCTGACAGGTTTTGGAGGCCATCTTTTGCCTGATACCTCTGATGACAAACCTGTCAGGTCTGAACGCTTACTTCACAAATTAATTATTATCAGGTTTGAATCGTCACAATTCGATCGTGCCCGGCAACATCGGCGGGTTGAGGTGGCCCATGTGGCCGATGCGGAACCGCGCCGAGTCGCTGCCGATGCCGAGACCGAGGGTCAACCCCATCTCCCGCTCGGAGAGCGAGCGGATCGCGGTGGCGTCGATGCCCCCGGTGTCGATCGTGGTC
>JAWOIM010000487.1:0-6111 GCA_046484685.1 Chloroflexota bacterium
TCTGTAATATTCAACTGGTAGTTTCATTACTATAAAACTAGACGATGGACGATGGACGGCGGACAATGGACCGTAACTTCCAACCATTTTCGTCTATGGTCCATGGTCTATGGTCTATCGTCCAAAAGTAGGTTCAATGATTAACGGATTACGCCTTTACCTCAGCCGGCAGGCCGCGAGCTTAGGGCGATATATTTTAGAACAGCTATTGTTTCTGATTGTAGGGTGGGTGCCGACGTTGGTTGGCCTCGGTCTGCGGGCCGTTGTTTACCGGCTGATTTTACAGATGGATGGCTGGGCGGCGATTGAAAACAACGTGCGCCTGCGCTACGCCAGCAATATCCGGCTGGGGCACGGCGTTTACCTCGACCAGGGCACTTATCTCCATGCCTGCCCCAACGGCATCGAGATTGGGGCTGACAGCATCGTGATGCACGGGGCGGTGCTGCACGTTTACAACTTTCGCGACATGCCCCATTCCGGCATTCGTATCGGCCGTAACAGCCTCATTGGCGAATATACGGTGATTCGAGGTCAGGGTGGCGTGACGATCGGGGATCGGGTGTATACTTCCCCCTTTACCCAGATTATCGCCGTGAACCATATTTTTGATGACCCCAAACGGCCGTTTGTCGATCAGGGTATTACGGCCGAAGGCATTGTCATAGAAGATGACGTCTGGTTAGGAGCCGGGGCCGTTATTACCGATGGGGTGCGCGTAGGTCAGGGGGCCGTCGTTGCCGCCGGCGCCGTCGTGACCAAAGATGTGCCCCCCCATACTGTTGTTGCCGGCGTGCCCGCCCGCGTCATCAAAGAGATTGACGGGCTGGTTCCTGACAATATAAAGGGTAAGCACATATATTAAGTTAAGTAGTGGCAAAGTGGCGAAGTGGCGAAGTGGCATGGTAACCTTGCTACCCCGCCACCTTGCTACCCCGCCACCTTGCACAAAGAGAGGACATATAAATGAGTTCGTTTTCAATAGTCATTCCAGCATACAACGAAGAAAACGGGATTGTCGAAATTGCCAACCGGGTGTTGGCCGTACGCGATGACTTGCGTGCCGTGGGTGTCAATGAGCTAGAACTGCTCGTGGTTGATGATGGGTCCAGCGACCGTACGGCCGAAATTGCCGGCCAGATCGACGGCGTGCGCCTGATCAAACATCCTCACAACAAAGGATATGGGGCTGCCCTCAAGACCGGCTTTGGGCAGGCTCAGGGCGATCTGATCGGCTTCTTAGATGCCGACGGCACCTACCCTCCCGAATTTTTCCCGCAATTATGCCAGGAGATTTTGAACGGCGCTGACCTGGTGGTTGGCTCCCGCCGTTCAGGTGCAGACAGTCAGATGCCCCCTATGCGCAAATTGGGCAACTTCATTTGGTCCAACCTGCTGACGCTGCTGGGCAATCAGCGGGTGCAAGACCCGGCCAGCGGGATGCGCGTCTTTCGGCGGGAAGTATTGTCCCGCATCTATCCTCTGCCGGACGGTTTGAATTTAACGCCGGTGATGAGTACCCGCGCCGTCCATGAGCAGATCAAGGTAACCGAAATCCCCATTCCCTACAGCGAGCGGGTGGGCAGTTCCAAGCTGAGCGTGGTGCGCGACGGCACCCTCTTTTTACAATCAATTGTATGGACAGCCCTGACCTACAATCCGGTACGAATATTGGGGTTTATTGGGTTGGTGGGAATAGGTTTGGCTTTGTTAACGGCCGTTGCCCTCATTGTTGCTCGTTTGCAAGGTGTTACCACCTTAGGTCCCTTAGAAGTTGCCGCTTTATTTGGCGGAGTGGTGGTGGGCATCACCGGCATTAGCATTTTCTCATTAGGCGTTGCCTTCAACTACCTGGTCTCCCTCTTTTACAAACAACCGGTGCGCCAGGGATTGTTCGGCAAACCGATTTTCAAAACGCCGCTGGATCAACATTTTGGCTGGCTGGGGCTGGTCACCTTGTTTGGTGGTCTGGGAGTGGGCATCACCAGCCTGATTCTGGGCATTAACGGCTGGGAAATTGCCCGGCTGTGGCTCTATCTGTTGGGCAGCGCCATGTTTATCCTGGTGGGCGTCCAGCTACTTGTTTATTGGATGCTGCTGCGCGTGTTAGATGAGCTAAGCCAGCGTGAAGCCTTGACTAAAGCCGCCCTGGATGTTTAATGGACGGCGGACGATGGGTCTGTGGTTCAATTTCTTTTATTTTTATAATGTTTTTGATATAAATAGACTGTGATTATCATTATGAAGATTATGGATCGTGGTCCATCGTCTATGGTCTATCGTCCATGGTCCACGGTCCATGGTCCGTAGTTATTTACAGAGGAGCTATAGTTATGAGTAAACAAACAAAAGATCCGCTGCGTGCCAATTTAGGCACACGCCGCGTGCCCAAACTGCGCATGGCAGATTTTCCCAATGCCGATGAAATTGTTTTTGAAGGGCTGCTGCAAGCCAACCGTCCCGCCGAAGCGGTGGATGTGATGCTGGTCAATCCGCCTACGCCTGATGGCGGGCTGTGGATTCGCACCCAGCACCGGGTGGGGCGCCGCACCCGTGAAAATATGGTCTGGCCCCAGGTGTCGCTGGCTCAGATGGCCGCGCTGCTGCATCCGACCTACAGCGTTAAAGTGGTCGACGCCAATGCCGAGCGCATGGGGTGGGCTGAATTTACCGAAGTGCTAGACAAATATCAGCCGAAATATTACCTGACGCAGGTGACGGCCCCTACGTTGGAAAATGATATGATGGGCTGTTTCCTGGCGCGGGCACGGGGGGCCAAGACGATTGCTTTTGGCACTCACGTCACCCCCATTCCCCGCGAGACGCTGCGGCCGTATCCGGCCCTCGATTATGTGCTGGTGGGTGAACCGGACCTGACCCTGCGTGACCTGGTGGACCATCTGGAAGGCAAAACCGATCAGCGGCCAGACGTCGTGGAGAAACTGTTTGCCGAGCATGATCCACTTTACCAGACGGCCTTGCACGAAGACGGCACGGCCGATCTGCACGGCATTAAGGGGTTAGCCTGGCGTCAGGGGGAAGAGATTGTGGTGAATGGCACACGGCCGTTTATCAAAGACCTGGATGATATGCCCATCCCCATGCACGAACTGCTGCCCTTACAAGAGTACCGGATGCCGTTGATTAAAGGGCCATTTACCTTTATTGTCACCAGCCGCGGCTGTCCGGCCGGCTGCACCTACTGCATCAAGCATGTCAGCTACCAATATGGCGTGCGCCTGCGCTCCCCTGAACTGATTATGGAAGAGTTGTGGGGCCTTAAGAAACTGGGTATGAACAATATCCACATGTACGCCGACCTCTTTACCGTTAACCGGGACCAGGTGATTGAGCTGTGCGAGCTGATGATCAAAGAGAAAATTAACATCAAGTGGACCTGCAACAGCCGTGTCGATTACGTGGACGAAGAGATGTTGAAGCTGATGGGCAAGGCCGGCTGCTGGCTCATCTCCTGGGGCATCGAGAGTGGCAACGAGCAGATTTTGCGCCATGCTCGCAAAGGAGCCTATCCTGACAAGGCCGAACGCGCCCTGCGCTGGGCCAGAGAAGCCGGCATTAAAAATTGGGGCTACTTCATTATCGGCCTGCCCCAAGAAACAGAAGAGACGATTCGAGATACCATCGACTTCTCTAAAAAGCTGCCCCTGGACATCGCCCTTTTCCACGTAGCCGCCCCCTATCCGGGCACGCCCTTCTTCTTTGAAGTAGTTAAAGAGGGCTGGTTCCGGCCCGACACGCGCTGGGAGCAGGTCGATATGGATAAAGGCACGGTGCTGGATTATCCGGGCCTGTCGGCCGAACGGCTGCTCTACTGGCAGAAGCGGGCCTTCCGCGAGTGGGCCTTCCGCCCCGGCCCTATGCTGACCTATTTGAAGATGCTCTTCTCAGACTGGTCGACGCTGCGCTCGGCGCTGAGCGTGGGCATGCAGCACCTGAGCTGGGCCTCGACCGACACGGGTGCACCCGTGCAATCGTAGAGTGGACGATGGACGATGGACGGCGGACGATGGTCTATCGTTTATGGTCCATGGTCCATCATCCTTAGCCCATGGTTTTGAATAGGGTTCACCTGCTTGACAGTCGCTGGTTTGCCGGGGCAGATTTGGCGGCTGTTTTATTTGCCTGCCTGCTCTGGTATGGGTGGCCGCAGGTTGGTGGCTGGCCGTTACTGGTCGCTTTGCTGCCCTGGGCTATCCGTTTGCTGGCCGGTCGTTTTCTCTGGCAGCGCACGTCACTAGATCTGTTTGTCCTGCTTTTTGTGATAACGGCCGTTATTGGCGTATGGGCTGCTTATGATCAGGAAACGGCCGTGGCCAAATTTTGGGTACTATTGGGGGCCGTCCTGCTTTACTACGCGCTGGCTGCCCAGCCCCGCGCCAATTTGTGGCCCACAGTGGCCCTGCTGGTAGGTATCGGGGGTGGGCTGACTTTTTACTTTGCTTTGAGCCACGATTGGCAGGCGACCCCGGCTCATATTGGTCCTATAGACCGCTTGGGCCAGTGGTTAATGGGGCTGCGGCCGGATTTTGGGCTGCGCCCTTTGCTGGACAACAGTGTGGGGGGCACATTGGCCCTGTTGACCCCCCTGGCGCTGGCCGGACTCTGGCAAAGCTGGCGGCAGCGGCGAATGGGCCTGATTCTATTGGCGGCCGCTGCTACTGTGTTGGTGCTGGCCGGGCTGTTCCTGACGGCTACACGAGGGGCCTGGCTGGCCCTGATGGTGGCTCTTTTTTTCTGGCTGGGCTGGTGGGGCAGCCGCTACCAGGGTCTGTCCCGGCAGGTGCGGCTGTGGCTGGCTGCCGCCTTATTGGCGGCAGGAGCGGTGGGCCTGCTGTTGGCGGCGCTTCTTTTTCCTGACCGCCTGATTGACCTGGCCAATGCCCTGCCCGGTGCACCGGCCGGAACCAGTCGCTACAATCTGGCGTACGATACGCTTTATCTGGTAGCCGATTATCCCTGGACAGGGGCCGGTCTGGGTAGTTTTGGCGGGCTGTATGCCCATTACATCCTGGTGACGCCGTTTTTTGTTTATAGTTACAGCCACAACTTTTACCTCGACCTGCTGTTAGAGCAGGGGATGTTTGGCTTACTGTCGATGTTGGGTATGATGGCCGGCATTGTCTGGCTGCTGCTGCGCCGACCGCCGGTAAGTGCGGCAACGGTTCTACTGCGCCAGGCGTTGTTGGTCAGTCTGCTGGTAGTGGTGGTGCATGGATTTGTGGATAGTGCCCTGTATGCAGAAGGGGGATCGCCGCTGCTGTTGGCCTGGGCCGGATTGGCGGTTGCCCTGGCCCGCAGCGAAACGGCCGCTCGCCAACGGGTAAAGGTAGTTAAACGCCGCCGGGTTGAGTCAGAAACGGCCGTTTCTCCCCAGACTGTTACTATAGTGGCGCTGATCATTACCATTTTGTTTGCCATTATTGTGTCGGGCCACTCGCTGCTGGCCGGTTGGCATGCCAACCGGGGGGCGGTGGCTATGGATCGCATCGAACTGGCCGGATTCCCGGCCGAAGCCTGGGATGACGGCCGCCGGGCGGCCCAATTGGCCCCGGTTATTCCCATATTTGAACAGGCTCTGGCCTATGATTCACGGCAGGCCACGGCCCAGTACCGGCGCGGGTTGATTGCGCTGGGGCAGCGTGATTTTGAAACGGCCGTTGCCCACCTGGAAGTGGCCCATCTGTCCCAACCGGGTCATCGCGGCGTGGCCAAAACGTTAGGCTACAGCTATCTTTGGTCAGGCCGGGTAGCGGACGCGGCCGTGCTGCTGAACCAACTGCCCGAAACACCCGGCGAGTTAGAAGCTTACGCCTGGTGGTGGCAGACGCAGAGGCGTGATGATCTGGCCCACTATGCGCAACAGTTAAGAAGTGGCGAGTAGCGACTGTCTTTGCCCGCCACTCGCCACCCGCCACCCGCGACCCGCAATTATGGATAAATTATGATGAAACAAACCAACTTCAAACGAATACTCTCCCTGCTCTGCCTGTTGCTGGCTGTGCTGCTGCTGGCTCAGTCCGAGCCGCCGCTGGACTGGGGCCAACAGGCCAACGCCGCTGAGCCGGTCAACCTGTCTCGTTCCGGCGGCAG
>JAWOIM010000514.1:0-4681 GCA_046484685.1 Chloroflexota bacterium
ACGCGGCCGTTACCAATCTGTTTTACTGGAATAACCTTAACCATGATATCTTTTACCTGTACGGTTTTGATGAAGCGTCGGGCAACTTCCAGGTAAATAATTATGGTCGAGGCGGTGTTGGCGGCGACGATGTACGCGCCGAAGCACAAGACGGGGCCGATGTGGGTAACCGCAACAACGCCAATTTTTTCACCCCGGCCGACGGCAGCCGTCCCCGGATGCAAATGTACCTGTGGAACACAACCACTCCTGAGCGTGACGGTGACTTTTCCAGCATGATTATTACCCATGAGTATGGCCACGGCGTCAGCATTCGTCTGACCGGTGGCCCAGGTACGGTTAGCTGTCTAAGCAATCAGGAGCAAATGGGTGAAGGCTGGAGCGACTATCTGGGTCTGATTTTGACTATGCACCCGGATGATCTGCCGGAAACCAGCCGGGGAGTCGGCACCTATGCCCTGGGCCAGACTCCGGATGGACAGGGAATTCGACCGGCCCCTTATTCAACTGATTTTGCTTTGAATAACTTCACCTACGCCAATCTGCCTGCTATGGCCGTTCCCCATGGCGTAGGCTTTGTCTGGGCCACCATGATTTGGGATATGACCTGGGAACTGGTGGAGAAGCATGGCTTTAACCCCGACATTTATGGAGACTGGACCAGCGGCGGCAACAATCTGGCGCTGCAGTTGGTGATGGACGGTATGAAGTTACAGCCGTGCAGCCCTGGTTTTGTTGATGGACGGGACGCCATTCTGCTGGCCGATCAGGCCCTGACCGGCGGTCAGAACCAGTGTGAAATCTGGTCGGCCTTTGCCGATCGAGGGCTGGGTGTCAGTGCCTCACAAGGCAGTTCTGGCAGCAGCAATGATGGCACACCGGCCTTTGACATGCCGGCCTCTTGTATGTTTGTAGAGGTGCTGCCGGCGATGCAAAGTGCCTGTGTGGGCGATCTGGTTGCCTATGACGTGAGCGTCGGAGCCGCTTTTGAGGCTCCGGTGACGCTGAGCGTTGCCGGGCTGCCGGCCAACACCAGCGCCAGCTTTGATCCTAACCCCGTTGTCAGCGTGCCGGATACGTCTGAAATGAGTGTGATGACAACGGCCGCTTCCCCTGCAGGCGTTTACGATCTGACCATCTCTGGTGTCGATGCCAGCCAGACCTTTACCGATACGGCAGGGCTGGCGATATTCGAGGATGTGCCTGCGCCTGTTGCCCTACAAAATCCGGCCAATAACGCTATCGGCGTGGACTTCAGACCTGAGTTTGTCTGGAGTGAATTGGTGGGTGCAGACAGTTACTTCTTGGAAGTAGCCACCGATATGAACTTTACCAACCTGGTCTATACGGCTACGGTAGCCAGCAATATGCATCAGCCGACCAGTTCGCTGGCGGCCGGCGTTACCCATTACTGGCGGGTGACAACTAGCAATGCCTGTGGACAGGGTGCCGCTACTGCTCCTTACCAATTTACCGTGAGTCTAACTTCTTTTGCCTGTAATATGGCCCCGGTAGATTTTGAAGCGGGCATTCCCGGCGACTGGACCGTGACCAATGACTCAGCCAGTGGTTTGGGCATTGAGTGGGTAACGACCGCTGACGCCGCTTGTATTATTTCCAACCGCACCAACGGTGGTGGTGAAGCAGCCTGTGCCGACAGTGACGCGGCCGGCAGCGGCTCGCCTGCTTATGACACCTCGCTGGTTTCGCCTCTCTTTGCCCTACCCTATGCCGAGGCCTCGTGGGAAATGGATGCCTATTACCGCGACTTGAATGCCGGATCCAATGATACGCTGGCGTTTGATATCTGGAATGGGGTCACCTGGGATAACTTGTTGACCTGGAATGAGAACCATACCACCGGCGAGTTTGTCTCCCTGGATTTGGCCGCTTACGTGGGCCAGTCTGATTTGCAGATTCGGGTCCGCTATGCGGGCAACGGCTGGGATTGGTATGCTCAGGTGGATAATGTTGGACTGAACTGTGACGGGGCCATCTATGGCGTGGATGTCGGTGGCAGCGAGCCAATAACGGCCGTTCCTACCACCACCATTAGCCACACTGTTGCCGTTACCAACACCAGTATCACAGAAAGCGATACCTTTGATCTGAGCCTGGTCGGCCACAACTGGCCCACCAGCCACAGCATCCCCGGCATGCTATCCCTGGACGCCGGCGAGTCTGCTTCTTTTACGGTTGAAGTGACCGTCCCGGTCGATGCCCTGGCCGGGGAGAGCGACACGGCCATTTTCCGCGCTACCTCACAAGGAGACCCGCAGCAGACGGCCAGCGTAGACCTGACTACCAGCGCTGCCGCTGTGTTTGAGTTGTCCTTAACTGCCTTGGAAACGGAATTGAGTGGGGAGGTGGGAACCCCTGTTACCTATACCCTCACCCTGACCAACCTGGGTAATAGCAGCGACACCTTCGACTTTGTTTTGTCCGGTTATAGTTGGACTACAGACGTTGATCCGGTATCGGTGACATTAGATCCCGGCCAGTCCGGGCAGCTATGGGTAACGGTGCTGGTCCCTGAAGACGCCGCCGGAGGCAGCAGCGATGCCGTCACTGTAACGGCTACCTCTCAAGGTGATCCGGCCCAAAGTGAAGCGCTTACCCTGACAACGACCGCTATTAGCAGTGAAACCTATCTCTACCTGCCCCTTATCACCGGCAATTAGTTAGACGTGGGGCGTGACGGTTAACCGTCACGCCCCACAAACGTCAGCCTGGCAATAAGCCCCACATGGTCGGAGGGGTAGAGGGTGTCATCGTCAGGGTGAGGCTGGTCGCAGAAGATACGGGCCTGGCTCACCTGGGTGATGGCCGGGGAGAGAAAGATGTAATCAAGGCAGCCGGCCCAGTCCAGGGGGGGCTGGACCAGGGCAGTGGGGAAGGTAGCCAGCGGTTCGTGGCCGTGTGCCAGTTCATAAGCGGAATGGAAGGATTGTTTGAGATAACGGATAGCCGGGCCGGTAGGCAGCTCGTTAAAGTCACCGGCGATAATCTGGTACGGGACAGGGCGGCGGGTTCGTAACCAGCCGGTCAGCCACATCGCCTGTTCCAGCCGCGCTTCCTGATCTTGGGGGGGATGGTGAAAATGGGTGGCTACAAAGTCGGCCACCTGGCGGGAAGTTAGCTCAATGTGGGCGCGTAGTGCCAGCCGTCCACCGTAACCCAGGCTACATGTGTCATGGTAGAGAATGGGCAGGCGGCTGAGAATGCCGATACCTTCATAGTATCCTTTAATGAGGTGGCGTTTTCGCTTTTGGATGAGGCGGTAGGGCTGGTCGACCTGGCCGCTGAGGCGCAAATTGATCTGCCGGCGCAGCCAGTGCCCCTGGCCGATGGGGAAGCTGATTTCTTGCAGGCTGATCAGATCGGGTTGGGTATCAACCAGTTGGGCCACCAGCAGGTGACGACGATGACGCCAGCGGTCGGCCCCGTGACGCAGGTTGATGGTGGCGACGGTGAGTTCGGTCATGGGGTATGTAGTGGGTGTGGGTTATGTGAGGTCGATGGTGCTGGTGCCGGCGGCGACGGCCGTTTGCAGCGTTTGTTCCGCTTCACGAATGGTCAGGGTGAAGGGGACAGTGGTGGTAATGGTGATTACTTCGGCCGTGCCTTCAATATCTAACAGCCCATCTTGGCCCAGCGGGTAATGATGGACGCCGTAGGGCTGGTCGGTGGCCAGGCGACGGTCCCAGGTAATGCGGCGCAGAGGCCAATCGACGCTGAGGCCGATCACATCTTCCAACAAAATGTTGATAGGGGTGAGGGCGCTAGCCCCGACGGCGTTAGGTTGAGCGGGATCACCGGGAGCCGTCGCTTCGGGGGCATAATTTTCCCAAAGCGTGTCGGTGCGTTGGTAAACGGCCGTTACTTGCTCTAAATGATTGCGTCCAATTTCGTGCGCCAGGGCATCCTGGCCCGTATCGCGCAGCCCTTTAAGGACCATATAGTTGGTTGCCGGCCAGACTGCACCCCGCCAGCGGTTGCCGCTTTGGGCATTATAACCCTCGCTGTCGGCCGATTGGGCCGGGATGCGGTGGGGCAGGTCAAATGACCAACTGTCGCGTAAATGTTGGACAAAGGGGGTCAGCCGGTCAGCGGGTACAATGTTGGGAGCCAGCAAACCCCAATAGGCGGCAACACTTTTAACGGGGCTGAAACGGCCGTTGGGGTCTACATCTTGATAAAAAGAACTTTCTTTATTCCACATTGTCTCGTTAATTTGGCGAATAAGCCGGATGCGCTCCTGGGCCATTTCCACCCCAATCTCTTCTTGTTTGAGCAGCGTACTCATCTGCTCCAGGATGAGACAGTTGAGGGCGGCCTGCATGGTGGCATCGACCCAGGACCAGTGACGGTGGTGGTACATGCTGTCGGGCACGCGGGGCTGGTTGACCATGGCGCTGCTGTAGCCGGTGGACCAGTAGAGGCCATTGGGCCAGGTGCGGTAAGAGCGGCACCAGCGATGGTAGGCTACCAGTGGGGCAAAAACTTGGGAGAGGCGGGTGTCATTGCCGGTGTGGCGAAAATAACGCCATTCGGCCCAGGCCAGGATGTGGGGGCCACTGCTGTTGGGATCAAAAGGGTAAAGACCGTCTTCCCCCGTTTCGGGATCAAGCTGGCGGCAAATAAACCCATCATCATGCTGGTTGCCGTAAAAATTATTTAA
>JAWOIM010000559.1:0-5312 GCA_046484685.1 Chloroflexota bacterium
GCTGGACGAAAACGGGAAGTTGGTTTCACCCAATCTGATACAAATCATTGACCTGGTAGGCCAACAGCTTGCCCAATCCGATCAACCTCAGCCGGAATTAAACGGCCGTTTGCAGCAAATCAAGAGCATGGTGCAGATGCGACTGCAATAAACGCGGCTTTGGGGAATTTGGGAGATGGGTTGTTAGTACGTAGTGCGTAGTACGTAACCAAAGTGACTACCCACTACTTTAGGAACGAAAATTCAATTAAGTGCGGGACTCGTCATTCCCGCGGAGGCGGGAATCCATGTTTTTGAAGGAGTGGATGCCTGCCTTCGCAGAGCCTGCCCTCACGAAGGTGGGGGCATGACGCCCGGAAGTTTCGTGGGTTATTTAATCCTCGTTCTTTAGTGGGATTCATTATCCAGGCGGAAGCCGTGGCCGCGCACGGTAACGAGATAGTTGTATTCGTCAACCTCGGCCAGCCGATCGCGCAGGCGGCGTACCAGAGCATCGATGGCTTGTTCGGAGACACCTAACCCATCTGTGCCCGGCCAGACCGTCTCCACAATGGCGTCCCGGCTGATAACCGCCCCGTCAGCTTCGTATAGAAGTTGGATCAGGCGGAATTGGGCCAACGACAAGGGGGGGTCTAGCTCTTGGCCTTTAATGGCAACAGACCGCTGTGCCTCGTCGATGACCAGGTTGCCTTCACGGGTGGGCATATCAAACGTGAGGGGCAGCGTGGCCCCTGTGCCTACAAAAACGAGCTTGACGCAGAGCGCGATTTGAATTTCGTCACCGTCTTGCAAAGCCGCCTTACCCTTGATCTGGTTGCCGTTGAGATATGTCCCATTTTTACTATCTAAATCCTGGAGAACATAACGGCCGTTTTCATGTAAAATTTTGATATGATAACGAGATACCTGGCGCTCCGGCAGCATAATGTGACAATCGCTGCCCCGACCAATAACAAATTCGTCATCATCAATGGTCCATCGTTCACCGGCAAGTTGACCTTCACGGGCAATTAGAACTGGTTTTTCATCCATGGCTTGTATCCTTACCTTAAATAATACATGGGAAACCGGGCTTTTCTCTGATAGGGGTATATGGGCTTTAAATGCAGCAAACCCCGGTTTCTGCGAACTAATTTATCTATGTTAAGACCACATCCAGACGGTACTATTCTACGCAATCGTTATAAACTGACCAACATTGTGGGTCAGGGTGGTATGGGTAATGTCTATCGGGCCGAAGATTTACGCCTGCCTGGCCGTCTTTGTGCTATCAAGGAAGTGCAGCCTGAAGCAAACAGTCCGGACGATATGCGGCAGCAGGCCCAAAGCCAATTTTTACAGGAAGCCAGCATTTTAGCCAAGTTAGATCATCCCAATTTGCCCAAAGTATCTGACTTTTTTTCTCATGAGGGACGAGACTATCTGGTCATGGATTATGTACCGGGCTATGATTTGAAGCAACTGTTGGACCAAAGCCGGGCCAACGGCCGTTTACTAGAACCTGATTTGATTTTGGCCTGGGCAGAACAGATCATGGATGCTTTAGGGTATCTACACCGGCAAGATCCCCCGGTGCTGCACCGGGATATCAAGCCGTCTAACATCAAGCTTACGCCCGACAACCGCATTAAACTGGTAGACTTTGGCCTGGTTAAAATAATGGTTGCTGATGACAATCGCACCATTACCGTGGTTCAGGGTCGGGGCACAGCCCTCTATACCCCGTTGGAACAGTACGGGGGCGATGGGGGTCACACCGACGCCCGCACCGATATTTATGCCTTGGGGGCTACTTTTTACCATCTTTTGACCGATTACCCGCCGCCTGATGCCAAGTCGCGCTTTTTGAATCCCCGCATATTACGCCCGCCACACCAAATTAACAGCGACATTCCCGAGCATGTATCGCAGGCAATTTTATGGGCCATGGAGATGCACCCTGACGAGCGACCGGTGAGCATTGAAGCGTTCTATGAAGCCTTGGCCGGTCGGGGAACACGGCCGTTAACAGCCGCCAACAGCAGCATGACTCGCGCCTGGTTGGAAGCCCTGCAGACCAATACGCTCTTGTTGGTAGCCGCCGCCGTTCTTTTTATTTTGGCCCTGCTGCTGACTATATTACCCTAGCCGGCGTATCCCTGTTTTTTCTTGACAGCTTAAGAATTGACAGATATATTTAATTAGGTATCCCCATATCTCATGAACTGTGTATTTTGCAATAAGTCCAGGATGCCTACCAGAGCATTACATGTCGATATCAATAAAGTTTAATCAATTAATCTAGGAGAAAGGGCACATGGCAAGTGTAACATACCGCAATGTATACAAGCGTTATGGTGATGTCACCGTTGTAAAAGACCTTAACATGGAAGTGGCCGACAAGGAGTTTGTTGTGTTTGTTGGTCCATCAGGGTGTGGCAAGTCGACCAATCTGAGAATGTTGGCCGGTCTGGAAGAAATTAGCGAAGGTGAAATCCTCATTGGCGACCGGATTGTAAATGATGTTCCGCCTAAAGACCGGGATATTGCAATGGTCTTTCAATCTTACGCCCTATACCCGCACATGAGCGTTTACGACAATATGGCTTTTGGCCTAAAGCTGCGTAAAACGCCCAAAGCAGAAATTGACCAACGAGTCAAAGAAGCGGCTGAAATTCTTGGTCTGGCCCATTTACTTGATCGCAAGCCAAAGGCGTTATCGGGTGGACAGCGCCAGCGTGTGGCCGTGGGGCGGGCAATTGTGCGTGAGCCGGCCGTTTTCCTCATGGATGAGCCACTTTCTAACTTGGATGCCAAACTACGTGTTACCGCTCGTGCCGAAATCAGCAAGCTGCATAAACGTTTGGGTACGACCTTTATTTATGTGACCCACGATCAGGTCGAGGCCATGACCATGGGCGACCGCATTGCCGTCTTGAATGACGGCATTTTGCAGCAGATGGATTCACCGCGCAGGCTGTATCGTGAACCGGCCAATGTTTTTGTGGCCGGCTTCATTGGGAGTCCCAGCATGAACTTTTTCAATGCTACTCTGGTCGGTGAAGAAGGCAATCTTATTGTGGATGCCGGTGATTTTCGCGTGAGAGTGCCCGATGAGCGCAAACAGATATATGGTGACTATGTGGGCAAAGAGGTTATTTTTGGCGTTCGTCCTGAACATGTCCATGCCCCCCAATTTGCGCCACCTGATACAGTTGGTGCCCCAATAAAAGCAACCGTTGAGGTCATTGAGTTATTGGGTCATGAACTGCATCTTTATCTTACTTCCGGCAAAAATAATCTTGTGGCCACCGTTGATACTCGTTTGGATGCAGACGTCGGCAACACGATTGACCTGGAACTGGATATGAACAATATGCATCTCTTTGACAAAAATACCGAACTGGCCATTCGCTAACGGCCGTTTGGTAGATAAGGGTAATTGCAAGGCCGCTGCTCATCCGGGCAGCGGCTTTTCGTTGTAAGCGTTTAGTTGGTGACAAAATAGAACGCGGATAAATTATGACAACTTTGTTACAACCTGAGGACACCTTCACTATTCAATTTGTGTGGCGGCTCAATGAGGGCAACTTTGTGCGCGCCTATTTTGAGGCCAGAGTATTAGAGACACAGCCAAAAGCAGAGAAATATCTGGTGCAGCTAGATGAACTGCTGGCCGGCCAGGAAGAGGGGCCAGGCGGGGTGATACTACCCAAAGCGGACATGTCACTGCCCTATTGGGCCATGGTGGTGCGGTTGATCGGGCGCAAGGTGCTGTTGGCGGCCGAGGTAGCCGACGGCCGGCCGGTCCGGCTGCGGCTGGCCACGCTGATGGGCGTGCATAATTTTTTCTATCGCTATGAATAGGGCGTAGTGCGTAAGGGTTTTGCTACGCACTACGAAAAGATGCGTCGCCAGAGATTGGTCTCTAACATATGGTCGGGGTCACAGCGCTGTTTGAGGGTATGAAACTGATCGATGGTTTCCTGACCCAGGTAAGCGGTGACGATTTGAGGACGCAAAGTGCTGTCTTTGGCAAAGTAGAAACGGCCGTTGGCCTTGAGCACAATCTCATCCAGTTCGCGCGTGAGGGCCACCAGTCGCTCCCGGTTGCGGGGCGTGACGCGAAAATCCATGGCCAATGAATATCCGTCCAGTCCGCGCCCGTAGCTCATCAAAAAGTCATCGGGCCGGTGGCGTTTGAAAACGGATAGATAGTTGGGCAAACCGCGCAGTTGGCACTGGCGCAGCAGGGCGGCAAAGGCTTCCGGCGCGTTTTCTTTAGGCACAAAGGGCTGGTATTGAATCAAGCCACCCGGCCCGTAGGCTTTTTTCCAGTGGGGCACATAGTCAAGCAAAAAGTGGAAGGCAGCGTGGGTTTGCCAATATTTTTTCGGGCCACCAAAATGACCGGCGTAATATTTGGCCAGGTTGATAAAGCGGGTGCCTAGATTGTTCATAAACGGCCGCATCATCAGCCAGATAATGGAACGGGGCATGAACCCAAAGATGGTGTCCGGTAAGTTTTGATGATCCAGGCGCAGACTTTGGCTGGGGTTGGGATCCCTATCAGCAGGTAGGTAGCTGGCCTTATGTACATCGCCCCGTCCCAACTGCTTGCCTTTGGCAAAGGCATCGATCCAGCCCACAATATAGTCGGACGAGTCCAAATTTTTCTCAACGTAGCTAAACATGCCGGCCAGGTCGGGCTGGGCACAGGTTTCTACCAGCAGGTAGCCGGAGTAGATGCGCTTGAGTTGGAGGGTAAGGGAGGTAAAACAGCCCAACATACCAAACCCGCCAATGGCCGCCCGGAACAGGTCGCTGTTTTGTTCTCGGCTGCATGTGCGGATATCACCGTTGGGCAGCAGCAACTCAAATTCAAGGATATGGTCACCAATGGTCCCCATCTGGTAGGCGTTTTTGCCGTGTACATTCATGGCCGCACAGCCACCAATGGTTGTTTTCATGGTGCCGGTTACGACAGGGGGCCACCAGCCGTCTTCAAGGACATATTGCCACAGTTGAGACAGGGTAACACCGGGTTCGACCTGAACACGGCCGTTTGCCGGATCCCACGCTAAAATCCGATTCATGCGGCGCATATCCAGCAGGATACTCTCAGCATTCATGGCGGCATCGCCGTAGCTGTTGCCGCCTCCGCGCAGCCCGATAGTGTGACCTGTTTGCCGGGCCAGGCTAAACAGATGACGCAGTTGCTCAACCGTCGTGGGGCGATAAACGTAGCTAAGACTGTGGCTGGCTCCTCCCCAGGCTGGAACCTGCTCCAGCCGTTCGTTAGTCAGCAGGACACTGCTGGTGGCCACGTTGGT
>JAWOIM010000577.1:0-4938 GCA_046484685.1 Chloroflexota bacterium
CAGGCACAACCACTACCGCCACTACAGATGGAAATCAAAAAGGCAGAGTCAGACCTGTAAGTACACTAAAGGTAGTTAATTGTTGGGTAAATAATGAGAAAGACCGGCTTGTGTGCCAATCCAGATGGCACCATCCGGCCCTTCACAGAGTGCTGTGACAACATTATCAACCAGGCCATCCTCAACTGTTAAACGACTGCCGGTTCTACTGGCCGGGTTATAGTTTATGACACCATTATTTGTACCAAGCCACAGGGAATTATCACTGGCATTCAAGAGCGTAGTTACACGATCAGCTTCATTGAGCAGTTCCGTTTCGTATAACTGCCAGCTTTCGCCATCGTAGGCATAAAGGTGAGGCACACCACCCCCTTCTAGCCGGGCGACAACCCATAATTTATCGTCGGCAAAACGCATGGTCAGAATGGAGTCAACGTTGTCTGGTCCAATATTTAGCCAGCCATCATCCCTTAATTCAAGCACATGGCCCTGGATTAAGCCGACCCAAACCCGATTGTCCGGGGCAGCAGCCATGGCCTCGATACTGGAAAAACTCTCTGGTAGGGAAAGCGGATGATAACTAAATTCACGCCCGTCGAAATGCCAGACAGAACCACCATGTCCACCAAGCCATACTGTCTGACCATTACCCGTAGCCATAGCACTGATAAGAAAATCGCCCTTAATCTGACGTATTTGTGGGCCAACTTGAATTAGCCCACTTGTATCGCTGGTCCACAGCGTGTTATTAGCGCCTGGCAGCAGAAAAGAAAGCCAGGCAGGGAGGCCAACTTGATCAGACATAGAGTTCCAGTGCCGGCCGTCGAAATTTACCAGACTGCTTGGTGTGCTAAACCATAAACGGCCGTCGTCAGTACGTGCACAATCGGTAATTCTATTGTCTGGAATCGAGGTGGGTATGGTCACATGTTCCCACAAATTTTCTGAGTAATGGTACAGCCCCGGCGGTGTCCACCCCCATTGGGTATAACCTTGACTGCCAAACCAGAAGCTGCCATCCGGCAAAGCCTCAAATCCCCCTATTGATTTAGCTAGCAGGTCTGGAAAACGAATGCTGTAAGTTTGTTTTGGCTCATCATCTACAAAGTGTGTAAGATGCACATCAAATCCCGGACTGCGTTTATCAGTGACATACCAGATACCTTCAACCGGGTCCGCCCACATTTCACCCAGATATATGCCCAATGTCCCCCTATCAGACGCCATATCCCAGATGTCAAATTCTTGCCAGTTATGGTTGCTGTATTTGTACAATATAGGGGACCGATCTGTTGAACCCGTTGTAAGCCAGATATTATGTTGTTGGTCAACGATAAAGCCATAGATATGCCTGCCCATTTCCCCAATTGTGTCTGGGGGATAGGGATGTTCTGTCCAACCATGACTATCATAAGAAAGTAGCTGCCGGCCGGCCAGCCATATGGTGCCGTCAGGGGCGGCGCGAATGATATAATTGGCGTTCCCTACTTGTAGTTCTTCCCAATTATTGCCATCGAATCGTCTTACCGTATCCCACCCTTCTAAAAACCACATGTCGCCATTGGGCGCAATTGTCATGGTAAAGGGTTGAAAGGCGTCAGGCGTATTAACCAGCGGAGAAAATTGACCGGCATCATTGTCAAAAAAGACCAATTTGTCCTGGCTAAGGACCAAAACCGTGCCATCTGGCGCAAGCGTCAAGCTGTAGTTGCTGTTACCTGGCAGCCCAGCCTGCGTTGTAAAATAGGCTGCTTCTTCCAGATTCGGATCGTAACGCAGGATTCCATTGGCACCAGTGGCCCAAACCACACCTGTTTCAGCAACTACCAGGTCATAAATGAAATTGGGATTGCGAAAGTTGGTCCACTGGCCAATTTGTGAGTCGGCCAGAGTTAAAATCGATTTCGGTATTGCATCGGAAGCTGGCACGACATCCTCTTTCTGGCAAGCAGCCAATAAAAAGAGGAAGAGTAGGAAAAAACGGTATGTCTTTGACATTGGTTATCCACCGGATTAACAGAGCAGATCATATATTGCACATCTGGTAATTGACTTAAAATCAGCATCCTGAATCCACAAGACCGCGTTATGCCCATCCGTTCCTTCCCCAATCCGTTGTACTCTGCCGTCTGCCCACACAGACCTGACAGGTTTTGGAAACCTGTCAGGTCTCCATCACCGTCCACCTCCCGCACAGGCACAAGCGCAGGCGCAGCCGGCGCAGGCACAGCCGCCGCTGCTGCCCCCGCTGCCGCCGGAGGATTCGGCCATGGAGCGCAGGATGTCGCCGGTCAGCTTGTCGGCGCCGCTGAGGTTGATGACGCCGCCGCCGGCCGACTGGGGGTTGAGGCTGGTGGGGGAAATGGAAGAAGCCAACTGCCCCATCGTGTTCTCCGTCCAGCCGGCAAAGGAAGCGGCCACGTCGCCAAAGCTGGTGGTGCCGCCGGGCCGGCCGGGGCCACTGCCCGCGCCGCCGCCGGGTAAAGCCAAGGTGCCGCCGCTAGACCCCATGCCGGCCGCCATGCCGCGCCGCATCCAGATGGGGCGATAGGTGTGTGGGCCGGGGTTGAAGACGGTCTCGTAGCCGTCGCCCATGAGAATCCATTCCATGTTGCGGTCTACGGCTTCTTCCCACTGGGGCAGGTCGCCCACGGTCGATTGGGCCTCACGCATGGCCCGCTCGATGATGCGTTGATAGTAGGTTTTGGTCTCCTTGATGTCAAAGCCGCTGACCCGCTTGGCCACATGCTCCACCAGTCCCTTCATCGCCGGACCAAAATCAATTTTATGAACGGGCTGTTTGGGAGTGGCGGCAGCAATTGCTTCCAGGAAATCATGTTCGTAGCTGTGCAAGACCACGCCCGCGTTTTGGGCCATCTTACGGCGTACCTTATTGCGTACTTTGAGCGAACTTTCATTTTCTTCGGTTACGTCAAAATTAGAAGACAAAGCCACCTGCAGCGGTTCAGCCTCGACCTGCTCCAGCACCCGCTTTTTGAGCAGGCCAAAGATGACCAGCATCAACACCTTATTGAGCGGGCTTTCCAGCAGCATGGCCGCTTCGGGCGCAGTCAGGCCGCGCTTGATGCCGCCCCCTTCGACGTGGGCCAGGGCGGGCAGGTAGGTATCTTTACGCGAGGAGAGGAAATATTCGTTGCTGCCAATACCGAATAATAAAACAGGAACGGACAAAAGCAGGGCGGCCCCTGTTTCACTCAGAGCAAAAATGAGAATGGCCAGCAGAATAAAGTAGACAGAGAAGCCGGTACCGCCGGAAAAGCGAAAGAAGAGGAAGGTGAGCATGACGACGGCCAGAATGCCGCCAATCAGACGCACGTTGGGATTGTCTTCTACCCATTTGACGGCCAGTTCAAAGGCACTCATGGTGACCACCCGGTCCATGCCCCGTTGGGGGAAGGAGGTACCGACGAGGAAGGGGCCGGTGGCCGGTTGGGTCGTATTCCAGCCGACAACGGCCGTTTCGTTAAAAATCATCTTTTCGGTAAACGGTGTCCCCTGGTGCAGCACTTCGTCCGGTTCGATTTCGGGCAGCATGTGGACCACGACCCAAATGTCGGACGTGCCGCGCACAAACTGGCTATCGAACCAGGTGGGCGTGATCTGGAACGACGCATAATCCTGGCGAGTGGTGTCCTGGTAGACCATGTCGGGCATGGTGAAGGTGAACGTCAACGTGGCCTCCGCATCGCTGGGAATAGAATTGCCCCGTAGATGGATTTCGACGCCGGGATCAACAAATTCGGACGGCCGTATAACAGTTAGTTCCGCCCCGTTGATGCTGGCGCTCATGTTGCCAATGTCGTAATCGTCGTGGGGCATGCCGATGTCCACAATATCAATGGTCCGGCCGCCGGGCATGTTGAGAAAGGTGATGTCGTAGACGAACTCGACGGAGGCGTCGGGCTGGATATAAGCCTGCAAAATCATCTCCGGCACGGCAAACTGGTAATTCTGCGCCGCCGCCGGTGGCAGCGCATAGCTAAAGAGGAACAGGAGAAGGGTGAATACGGCCGTTTTTTGCAAAATATTTCTAATTTTCATAGAGTCAACTCCAGTACGTGAAACGTGAAGCGTGAAACGTGATGCCTGATGCGTGTGATACTGGTTACTGAATACGGCTCACTATCAACTGTTAACTGTCAACTATCAACTGTCCACTGTCACTTGTCCAGCTCGCCGGGTCGGCTGGGCAGGCGGCGGCGCAAATGGCCAGGCCGGGACAATGCTGGCAGTGGGTGGGGGCTTCCACTTTTTGGCGGTAGGCGGTAAAGGCCTCGTCCTGCCAGATTGTTTCCCACTCGTCTTCAAGGATGTTGCCGGCGCTGCGGTAAGGGCCACGCGGTGGGATAACCCGGCCGTCCGGCTCGACGCGCACGGCCACATCGCCGGTGCAGCGCGGCCCTTGCTGCACCTGCTGAGCCAGCGTTTGCTGCCGATCGCGGGTGAGGGGCGGTTCCCAGAAAATGGGGGTTTGTTGGCTATCGGCCGTTTCTTCGACATGAGCCGCTATCTGGCGTAAAGCAGTGGCGGGCAGGGCTTCTGTGTCCTCCCACTCGTCAGGGGCAGCTACGGCGTAGCAGTAGACGTGGGCCGCCCCCCATTCTTGCCAACCAGAGTTCTGGCAAGTTCTCTTTTTAAATCTCTGGGATTGGACTTCTCATCATTTAATTGTTTCTGAATTTCAGTTAACATTTTTTCTGTGACATCTGTTGTCAGCACAAAATAGGTGTAAATGAGATTATCCGGTATGGAAAGAGTTCTTCCAAATATCTGCTGCGGCGGATCGGAAATGCCGATATAGTTATCCAATGATTTACTCATTTTCTCTATTCCATCTGTACCGACAAGAAGCGGCATAGTTAAAATAACCTGTGGTTCTATTCCATATTCACGCTGAATATCCCTACCGACAAGCAA
>JAWOIM010000227.1:0-6111 GCA_046484685.1 Chloroflexota bacterium
GCGGTGTCGATCGACTGCTCATCGGCCAATCCCAGGTCGAGGGCCCGCTGCAGATCCGCCCTCGCCGGCGCGAATTCGCCGATCTCGTAATAGATGACCCCCCGCACCAGGTGGGCAAACGGCTCAGCCGGCGCCAGCTCTACCGCCCGATCCACGTCCGCCAGCGCTGCGCCGGTCCGCCCGAATATCAAGTGGATCCGCGCCCGCCCGGTGTAGGCGATCGCCCGCTGTCGACTTGGCCCCGTGCTTGCGATGACCGTCTCAAAATCGTCCCCGGCGGCCTCCCATTCACCCGCCTGCAGATACGCCTCGCCGCGCAGCAGAACCGCCCCCCAGTTTTCGCCATCCAGGGCCAACGCCGCGCTGAACGCGTCGATCGCCCGCGCCGTCTCCCCCTGGCGGAGATACGTCTCGCCCCGCAACTGGTGCCCGCTGGCGCTCTGGCCCTCCCGTGCATTGCCCACCATCGTCAGCCCAACACCCAGCAACACGGCCGCCGGCACGACCCACCGGCGCCGCCTGAGCGGATTCCGATCCTCGGCGCGAACGTGAATGATGCCCCCGTCCGCCGCCAATATCGGCCGGCCCGGCAACACTACCTCGTACTGCGGCGCCAGTGCCCACGCCAGCAGCAGCCCGGCCGCCAGCCCCCCCATGTGCGCCCAATTGTCGATCCCCGCCACGGTCAAGCCAAAGATCAGGTTCAGCAGTACGATCAGCGCCAGATTGCCCAGCACGCGCCGTCCCATGGCGCCAAAGAGGCGCCGGTTGCGCAGAAAAAAGATCGCCAATGCCCCTACCAGGCCAAAGATCGCCCCGCTGGCGCCGACCGCCAGCCGGCCGTCCGCCATATAGCTGGCGATGACGCTGGCGACCCCCGCCAACAGATAGATGATCAGCGTGCGCGCCCGGCCAAAGAACCGCTCCGTTTCGGTGCCCATGATGTAGAGCCCGTAGCAGTTGAGGCCCAGATGGAGCAACCCGCTGTGGATCCAGATCGCCGTCATCAGCCGCCAATAGTCTCCGGCCAAGATTGCCGGCCCATATTTGGCGCCAAAGCGCAGCAAGAGTCCGGGGTCCGGCGATGACAGAAAGGCGGACAACGATTGCTCACCCGCCATCACCCCGGCCGCTCCCATCACCACAAACACCAGCACGTTGGCCGCCAGCAATCCCCGGGTGACCCGGTTCGGCCGCTCGGCGACCGGCAAGTGGAGTCGAACCGCGGTTCCCGGCGCCGGCGCCGCGGCCGGCGCGTGACCACAGACGGGGCAGGCCAGCTCCGTATTGGCCCCACTTCGAGTACATCCTCTATGACCTCTCCCGCTACAGCGATGCCGAGATACGAGGCGCGGCCCTGACTCAAATTACGCTGCTTCTGTTCAAACATATCTTTAACCCACAATTAGCCCAAGAGCTACCCAAAATCTTCCAGCTTTTTCGGGAGTTAGCCCACAAGGAAACTGCGCTTCAATTTTTAGAGACTGTTTTACGCTACCTATCAGCTTCCAGTGAGCGCGTGAGCCAGGATGACCTGGTAAATGCGCTAGAAGCAGCTTTAACCGATGAAAAAGGAGAGACGCTTATGACTACGTTAGCCCAACAATGGATTGAACAAGGTCGTCAACAAGGCCGTCAAGAAGGTCGTCAAGAAGGTCGTCAAGAAGGCCGTCAAGAAGGTTTAGAAAAAGGATTGACTGCTATGCGTAGCAGTATCCTTGACTTGTTGAAAGTTCGCTTTGACACGGCCGATCTCACCCTGGCCCAAAATTTAGAAAAAATTGATGACCTGGACGCGCTGCGTATCATCCTGAAGCAGGCGGCCACGGCCGATTCGATCACCCTGGTCGAACAAGCCGTTGCTGCGGCGACAAAAGAAAATGGGCCAGATGAAACATAATATGGCCAAAAAGACTCTCTGCATCTACTTTGGCTGCGCTACTTCGGCTACGCTACTTCGGCTACGCTCAGCACAAGTCAGCACAAGTCAGCACAAGTTTGTGCCTCAGCGTTAAATTTCTGTATGAAACAACTGCTGACTGAACAGGCCACCTGGCTGGCCCCGGCGCGGGCGCGGCTGCTGCGGCGGGTGGCCATTGCCCACCGCCAACGGCTGCTGGACCTGGGGGGTGGCCCCGGCGCCGTGACGCCAGAACTGGTGCGCCGCGGGGGCGGGCCGGTGGTGGCCCTGGATGTGGACCTGGGCGCGCTGCAAACGGCCGGCAACTGGCAGGGAGCCACGCGAGTGGGCGGCAACGGCCGTTTCCTCCCCTTTGCCGCCCATTCCTTTGACCTCGTTTTTTGTCAGTGCGTGCTGATGTGGATCGATGAGTTAGAAACGGCCGTGGCCGAAATCCGGCGTGTGTTGGCCAACGATGGCGTCCTGATTGCCCTCGAACCCGACTATGGCGGCATGATCGAGCATCCGCCGGCGCTGGCCACCCAACCGCTCTGGCTGGATGCGCTGCGCCGGGCCGGGGCCGATCCCTTTGTGGGGCGCAAACTGCCCGGCCTGCTGCACGCTCACGGCTTTGACGTGCGCGTCAGCCTGTTCGACACGCTGACGCCGCCCGCAGACGGCCGTTTCGCCCTCCTGCGCAGCCTCAACCTCACCCCCGCCGAAGAAGACCAACTGCAAGCCATCGAAGCCAATAGTGGCCACATCCCCTGGCCCATCGCCCACCTCCCCTTCTTCCTCATCGAAGCCCGGATTAGTTGATAGTTGATAGTTGATAGTTAAAAACCGACAACTGTCAACTGTCAACTGCTAACTGTCAACTGCTAACTGTCAATTAACTCGCCCAGCACGGCTACCGTTCCTTCTGCACAGAGCCGTTTGGTCATGTCAGCCATATAGTCGGCCGAATAGGGCATGTCGTTTTGCAGCCACCAGGCCACCAGGGCAAAGAGAGAGCCGGCAATATGATGGCAGACCAGTTCTGAGGTGACCGGTAGGGGCGTGCCCGGCGGCAGAGAAGCTTGCAGTTGTTGACGGCCGTAGGCGGCCGTATAGTTGATGATGCGAAAAACAATGTAGCTGCTCCCCTTCTCACTCAGCAGCATTTTGTACAAATCGGCATGGTCGGCCATATGGCGAAAGGTCAGCAAAATCGAGCTGATGTCATCCCACACCGGATTCTCCGGCGACAGCTCATCGAATTGGGCTACCAGTTCATCAAAACTGGCTTCCAACCCGTCCGCCAGCAGCTCATCTTTACTGCCATAGTGGAGGTAAAAGGTCGCCCGATTCAAATCGGCCCGGTCCGTAATCTCCTGAATGGTGATCGTCTCAAATGGCTGCTCCTGCATCAGGGCCAAGAGCGCCTCGCGCAGCAGGCGGCGCGTGCGCCGTACCCGTCGATCCAGCTTTTGTGGGGCCATCTTTGTTTCCTCGCTAATAATAGACAAGTGTTGATAAATAGACATGTCTGCAAATTAATCATTGACATCAGGCTGATTTGGCTGTATTTTAGCACTATAACTTGATTTAAGCGACAATATGTTGATAAACTATTCGTTTCAACTTAAGGTACAAACCTGACAGGTTTGGGCAGGGCAATCGCTCCCGACTGACAATAGCTATTCGGAAAACCTGTCAGGTTTTAAGTTGACAACAATGGTTGATAAACAAACAGTAGGAGAGCAATATGAATACCAAGATAATCCCCGGTCCGGCGGGAACTCCCTTTTTGGGTAGTATGCGGCCATTTCAAGCCAATGCCCCCCACTTCTTAACCACTTTAGCCCATGAATATGGCCCCATCAGTAAATTTAAGCTGTTTAATCTGTCTGTTCACCTGCTAAGCGATCCCGACTACATCCGGGACGTGTTGGTCACCAACCATAAACTTTTCCCCAAATCAGAGTTGGGCCTGGAGATCATGCGCCGCTTTCTGGGAATCGGGCTGCTGACCAGCGAAGGTGAGTATCACCGCCAACAGCGCAAATTGGCTCAGCCCGCCTTCCACATGCGGCGCATTGCCGGCTATGCCGACATCATGACCAACTATACCCGGCGCCACCTGGCCACCTGGCAGGATGGTGACGTGCGTGACATCAGTGAAGAAATGATGGCCCTCACCATGTATATTGTGTCCAAAACGCTGTTTGACGCCGATATGGACGACATGCAGGGTGCAGCCGAGTCCATCGGTAAGGCCATTCATATCTTGCAGCAGGTGACAAATGATGAGTTCAAGCTGCCGGTTTTGCTGCCAACCTGGCTGCCAACCCCCAATAACCGGCGGCGCAAGGAACAGCGGGCCGTTTTGTATGGCACGCTGGAACAGATTATCGACGAGCGGCGCAGCCCGGCCAACGGCCACATCCGGGACACCGGCGACTTGCTTTCGATGCTGCTGCTGGCCGAAGACGAAAACGGAAATCCTTTGCGCAAACAGCAGGTACGCGACGAAGTGGTCACCCTGTTCGCTGCCGGTCATGAAACGACTTCCAACACCCTCACCTGGGCCTGGTACTTACTGTCACAGCATCCGGCGGTCGAAGCCCGGCTGCATGAAGAGGTGGACCAGGTGTTAGGATCAGGTGTCGACGGGCGTCTACCGACTCTCGACGACTTACCCCACCTGCCTTACACAGAAATGGTCATCAAAGAGACACTGCGCCTTTATCCGCCCGCCTGGGTACTGGCGTCGCGCCAGGCTGTGGCTGATACGGAAATTGACGGCTACCCGCTGCCCAAGGATAGTCTGGTTTTTATTTCCCCCTATGCCTTACACCGGCTGCCCCAATATTACCCCGACCCGGAACGGTTTGATCCGGAGCGCTTTAGCCCGGAGCGGGAAAAGGAACTGCCCCGCTACGCCTATATTCCCTTTGGCGGCGGTCCCCACGTTTGCATCGGCAACAGCTTTGCCATGATGGAAGCCCAACTGCTGCTGGCCACCATTGCCCAGCGCTACCGGCTGACCCTTCTGCAAGAGACCATTGAGATGGAGCCGCTGGTCACCCTGGGCATAAAAGATGGGTTACGCATGATGCTGACGGAGCGAACGGCTGTATCTACGAAACCGACTCCTGCTATGCTGGCTATTTAAGCGTGAAACGTGATGCCTGAAACGTGATGCCTGAAAACCTCACGCATCACGTTTCACGTTTCACGTTTTTCGTTTTACAACCAGCCCCAACATGGTTATCATTACCCCATGTCGGCCGCTTTTTATTTTTATGAATGTCTGCATGGGGATTGCCGGCTTCGTTTTCCGGCTCCGGAGAGCGAAGCACAACGCTGTCCTCGCTGCCGTGGGCCGCTGCAGCCCGTAGCCCAACCCGTCACGCTGCCCGCGGCCCACGGCCGTTCCACGCCAGCCCCCCTTGTTCAACTCCACCTGCTGCTGGACAACATTCGCAGCCTGCACAACGTTGGCTCCATTTTTCGCACGGCCGATGGCGCCGGCGTAGCCCATCTTTACCTGTGCGGCATTACGCCCACACCCGATAACCCCCGCCTGGCCAAAACCGCCCTGGGAGCCGAAACCACCGTCCGCTGGTCTTATCATGCCAACGGGGTTGAAACGGCCGTTTCTCTACAACAAGCCGGTCATAGGCTGTGGGCCATTGAACAGTGCCCTACCTCCACTTCCCTGTTTGCCGCATCCGATTTACCCGCTGAGCGGCCCTTGACCCTGCTGCTGGGCAACGAAAAAACGGGGGTGGATCCCGGGCTGCTGGCCCTGTGTGAGCAAACGCACCATTTACCCATGCGGGGCCACAAACGGTCGCTTAATGTAGCGGTGGCCGCCGGAACGGCCGTCTATTATCTTGTGATGGGTAAAACGTGAAACGTGATGCGTGAAACGTAACAAGTAGCGTACATTACGCATTACAGGGTTATTCCGCAAAATTTGCGCGATATGCGTTAATTTTGTCAAAGATTTCGCAGATTTCGCAGATAAAAATTAAATCTGTGTAATCTGCGTCATCTTTGATGATTTTGGTTGTGGCTATGCCACGTTATGCATTACGCTACGCTTTACGCTATTCATACGAGGAATGTTTATGAACACAACGATACGTGCCTTGACGGCCGCCGACTGGCCCTCGGTGGCGGCCATTTATCAGGAGGGCATTGAGACGGGTCAGGCAACCTTT
>JAWOIM010000646.1:0-2559 GCA_046484685.1 Chloroflexota bacterium
ATAAATAACCTCCAGGAAACTCGTCGATACACATTGTGCCGAATTTCGGCCGAGACGCTGCGGGGCAGCACCCGGCGCGGTCCGCCCACGCCGCGAAACTGCTTGATGCGCCGCGTTTCGGTTTGGACCAGGGCGCGGCAGTGGGCACATTCTTGCAGGTGGGTGGTGATGACCCAGGCCTCGGCCGGGGGCAGGGCCTCATCCAGATAGGCTTCCAGCTTTTCATCCACCAGGTCACAAAGTGGCGGCTGCCGGAAACGGCCGTATATCATCGCTAACAATTTCTTTAACATCTTTTATGCTCCGTGGCCGTTCTTATAACCGGGGCCACAGCCGGTTCTTCAGCCAAAATCAGGCGTAAACGACGGCGGGCCTGGCTCAACTGATCGTAGATGGTGGTAGTCGCCAGCCCCAACACGGCCGCAATCTCCTCACACTTCATTTCATACCGGTAAAAGAGGATAAAGGGGGAGCGCAGCCGGTCGTCCAGCGTATTGACCGCCTGCCAGAGGGCGTCTTTTTCCAGGTTTTGCTCCATGCGGTAGGCGGGGTCGTTGTGTTGGCCGCGCCGCCGCCGCCAGCGTTTGTGGTTCAGAGCAACCAGCGGCAGCCAGCGGCTGGCCTGGCGCCGACGCAGCATGTCGCGGCAGCAGTTGACGGCAATGGCGGTCAGCCAGGTTTGAAAAGCGGCCTCGCCCCGATAGCTGTCCAGCCGCTCCAAGACCCGGATAAAGGTCTCCTGCACGGCGTCTTGGGCATCGTGCGGGTCACGTAGGATGACGCAGGCCAGGTCGTAGACGTGGTGTTCAAAGTAGTCGAAGAGCTGCTCAAAGGCTTCAGGGTCGCCGTGCCGGCATTGGTTTAGCGTGATTTGCAAATCCATCGGTTATTACCTGCGTAAAAAGTAAACGGTGCCAAGTAACCACTTCTTACTTCTCACTTCTGACTTTTCACTTATCTTGTGTGTTGCCTATTGTATTAGACGCAGCGAGGGGGGAAAAGTTAGGGGGATTGGGGGAAAATCGTTGTCTTATTCTAATACGGCCGGCCAAAGTTGACGGCCGATCCTGGCGGCGGCCTGGGGATCGGCCGTCTCTTCAATGACGATGACGAGGGCTGCTTGGTTGTTGGCGTTAAAGGAAATGGTCTTTTGGTTTGTACTATTTCATTAAAAACAAGTGTATATAAAGTAGCGGCGTCTGCCCAGACGCAGATGTACTTTTTTTTCGACCAATTATAGGTACCGGTGTACCGGTTAGGGGGGATCGGGTTAATCTTCGACCAGGCCACCTTGTCTGGTCCATACAATGGCTTCGGCGCGGGAGTTCACTTTTAGTTTACGGTAGATACGGCTAATGGTATTGCGTATCGTTTGCTCGGCCAGTTCCAGTTCCTGGGCAATGCGCCGGTTGTCCCAGCCGCGCCCAACCAACGCCAAAACCTGGCACTCCCGGTTGCTCAACAGTGGCCGGTTTGGTTTATCCGCGGCCTCTTCTTCTGCCTGGGCCAGCTTCATCACCACCGACTGGCTAAACAGGGGGGTGCCCTGGGCGACACTTAAAACGGCATTTACAACCATTTCCACCGCTTCATCCTTGAGAATATAACCGTCTACACCGGCGGCTATCAAACCGCGCACGTAACTGTCATCATCATAAGCGGTTAAAATGACTATCCTGGTTTGCGGGCAATGTTGGCGTATGTAGGCGATAATCTGCAAGGGGGATGACCCCGGCATATATAAATCCAGCAGCAATACATCAGGTTGGTGCTGCCGGCACAAAGAGCAGGTCTCTTCACCGGTAGCCGCCTCTGCCACTACCACCAGTTTGTTTTCGCTGCTCAAGGCGTTGCTAATGCCGGCACGTGGGTTGACCGAGTTGGTGCGAGCCTCTCTTCATTATTATAACGATGAAGCTGAAATCGGCCGTTTTTGCGATCTGCCGGCAGCTTGGGCAAGCGGTGTTGGGCACGCCTCTGGGCATAGACGGTGCTTTGTCGTTGGAAACGAATAAGTTTAGGCAGGCCGCCGGCTCTAGGGGCCTTCTAACAGATTCTTGTATAGTGTCTGGGTTGCCGGCAGCGGCGGCAAATCAAGCTCGGTCCGTAGTATCTGCTGCACCTGCTGGTAATGGCGCACCAGGCCACTACGGTCGCCCAGCGCGGCATAATAGCGCAGCACCGCACAATGGCTCTCCTCCCGCAGCGGATCAGATTGCAAAGCTCGCAGCGTCAAATCAAGGGCCTCCCGGTAACGGGCGTTCCCCGCATAATAGTCGGCCAAAGCAGACAAAGCAGCCAGATAAGCCTCATCCAGGCGACGGCGCTCCGGCATGGCCCAATCATAATAAGGCATATTTTCTAGATAAGGCCCCTGATACAAGGCAATCACCTGCTCATACCGTTGGCTGGCCGTCTCGTCGTTGGCCGAACGCGCCTGGGTCAGCAGGGCATCAAATTCATCCACGTCTATTTGGAAACGGGTGGTATCCAGCCAATATGCCCCGGCTTCTACCAGGACAAATTTGGCCGTTTGCTCCGGCTGGCGCAGCGCCTGGC
>JAWOIM010000710.1:0-3307 GCA_046484685.1 Chloroflexota bacterium
TTCAAAACCGATCATGGCCGCAATGGCCGGGTCGGCGTGGATCGGGTTGCGGTCGCCGGAGGAGAGGCGGTAAAGCAGGGCCTGGTTGGGCTGGGTGCGTTCTTCATGAACCAGGTCAGCCGGTCGCTCGGGGGGCAGATGCTGGTCGCGGCTGCTCGGTCCCCGCTCGCCGCCAAAGCCGCCCATCCCCTGCACGTAAATAGAGACGCGATTGAGGGCGATCTCTTGGCCTGTTTCAGTGCGGCTGCTGATGTCGGCAATGAGCAGTGCGCCTCGCCCTTTGTCGTATATCTGGCTGATGGTGGCCTGGTTGGTGAGGGTGGCGCCGGCGGGCAACGGCCGTTTCAACTCTAAATATTGCTCCCCGTGCAGCAGCATCATGGGGGCCACGTTTTCCAGGCCGGGAGCGGCCGTTATCTGCTCCAAAATGGCAAAGGGGAAGATGGCGGCAAAGGTGGGCAGCGGTTGGAAGTCAGGGTGAAACTCATAGGTGAAGCGCAGATCGGAATCGGCCGTGGGCTGCTGCCCGGCTCCCACCGACAGGGCGTAGAGAATTAGCGCCTGATTGTCATACTGGTATGGTTTTGGCTCGAAGGTAAAGCCAATGGCGTCGGTTATCTTATTGTTCATGGTGAGGTTATTGTCACATTTTCGCTGTTCTGATGCAAACGGACTCAGTTGAAAACAGCTCGTGATCGTGAGTCCTAATCGTAATCGAAAAAACGCTTGAGACTAAACGCTTTCTGTGGTCCGGTAAAAGAAAAGCCCCCTCTACCATACCAACAGTAGAGGGGGCTTTAGAAAACGGCCGATTAAGCAGGCCCAATTTCTATCACCAGGGTTATGGCGCTGTACCGAACAGGCTGTAGAGCAGATGGTTATTGGCCGTACTGGAGTTGGTCACAATATTCTTGGTGCTGTTAGCGCTCAAGGCATCATAAACAGCCTGCGGGCTGGCAGTGGGGGTCATTTCCAAAACCAGGGCAGCTACACCGGCCACATGGGGTGACGCCATGCTGGTGCCGCTAATGGTGTTGGTGGCGCTATCGCTGGTGTGCCAGGCGGCTGTAATGCCGGCCCCAGGGGCAAAGATGTCTACACAGTTGCCATAGTTAGACCAGGACGTTTTGCTGTCTGTAGTGGTGGTTGCGCCCACGGTATACGCATTAGGCGCACCGGCCGGGGAGTACCCACAGGCATTCTGAGCTCTACCGCCTCTGTTGCCATTGCCGGCGGCGACAATAACCGGTACACCGGCATCATACATACGGCCTACCGCATCATCTACGGCCGTGCTGCTGCCACCCCCTAAAGACATATTGGCCACCGATGGGCCGGAAGCGACAGTAGCTACCCAATCCATACCGGCCACAACACCACTCCAGGAGCCGGAACCCCGGCAGTCCAGAACACGGACGGCAACCAGAGTCACATTTTTAGCCACACCATACTCGGCACCACCAACGGTACCGGCTACGTGGGTGCCATGACCGTTACAATCTTCACTGTTGCCGCCGAAGGCGTCATAGCCCTGCTGCGCCCGGCCACCAAATTCCGCATGGCTGGTGCGAATACCGGTGTCGATGATATAGGCAGTCACACCCGTACCGGTGGCTTCGTAATTATAAGTGCCGTCCAGGGGTAGTGCCCGCTGATCGATGCGGTCCAGGCCCCAGGTAGCATTGCTTTGCGAACCGGCAACAGAAACCGTTTGGTCGGCTTCAATGTAAGCCACGTTTGGATTACGAAGCAGGCCATTCAAGGCGGCATCGGGCAGCGTGGCGGCAAAGCCGACGATTACATTAGAGTAGGTGTTGAGAACGTTACCACCCCGCTGTACGGCATTGTTGGCCGCAGCTTGCATCGCATTGGGCGAAACCCCATCGTTAAAAACAATAATATATTGGCCAGGGATTACCTGAGATGAATCACCTTGAATAAGGGGGGCTTCACTACTGCCAAAGGTGGGTACTGTGGCTACAGCCAGGGCCATCAGCAGCATCAATCCAATAAAAGGGCGAATTGCTTTGCTAAACATTAGTTTAATTTTCTCCTCAACGGTTTAAAGAAATTTTATCAAAATAGGGAATATAGTGGTTTGCACAGCCCATTTTTCGATGGGGGCGGCAATGCCGGGAACAAGGGTGGGTTAACAAGTATGGTTACGTCATCAATCACCTCACAGTTAAAAATGTGTACGTACATAAATGAGGTTGTACTGACGCATAAATACAAACGGCGTGCAAATTAGTACTTAGGTACTACTAATTTGCACGCCTGATAGCGAATTGAGGATTTAGTTGTTATGGTATTTTAATTTGGGGTCGCTGTTTTCCCAATCCGTTGTTCTCCTACGGCGCAAGCATAATCTCCACGCTGGTCACGTAAACATCCCCGCCAAAAGCCGCGCTCAGATCACGCACGACCACACGGCCGTGGCCGACGCTGTCTACGCTGTAGGGCAGGTCAATCGAGAAATAGCCGGGCTGCCCCAGGTCTGGGGCATCCACCATGACCGGTTCTGAGCCGACGACATTGCCTCCCTCGTCGTGCACTTCAACCAGCAGCGTTTGCTCAAAGGAGGCCAGGCCAAAGCCGGAAACGGTGACCACGCCGCCCGACACACTGCTGTTGACGGCCGGCTGGTAGATGGTCACGCGGGCCGGTTGGGCCTCTCGCGTTACGATTTCTTCCGGTCCGCTGTCGGCCAGGGTAATGCCGGCCGAGCTGAGGTGGGTAACACGGCCGTCACGCGCACTGCGAATCAACATCTGCAGAAAAGCCTGCCGTTCGCCGCTAATCGTGAACGGGATGACAGCTTCATAGGGTCCGCGCTGGCCCAGCGGCGCATCCATCCGCACCGGCTGCTCAAAGACAACCGTGCCATCATCAAGCACCAGGCGAGCCACCAGGGTCTGGTGCTGCGCCGGGTCAGAGATGCCACTGACGCGCAGCGGGCTGGTCACGCGGGAGCCGGGACCAGGTTCTTCAATTACGATTGCTTCCTGATCCTGCGGCGGGAAGGTCACCGGATCATCGGCCGGAATAGGGGGCACATCGGCCAGATCGCCATCGACGGCTGTTAACCAGCCGGCAATCCAGCCCTGCTGCCCGTCAAACGTCACAAACAGCCAGTCACCGGCCATGTTACGGCCGTTAACATCTACCGTTGTCCCTGCCGGAACCAGCCCCATGGGCGTTGAGTTCACGGTGGGCAGGGGGCGAAAGTTGAGATTAAAATGGGTGGTGGCCGTCACATCCGGTGAGGGGATGCTCAATTCCTGGCCCGGCCTAATATAGCTGGGAT
>JAWOIM010000751.1:0-3864 GCA_046484685.1 Chloroflexota bacterium
GAGCATTTTTTAGTCCAGCTTGAACATATCATTGCCTATGACACGGCTTCAATTATTCTCATCAATGAGGATATAGCCAGCGTAGTGCAGATTCGTACCTCTCCCTCACACCGGCACCAGATAGAGGGCAACCTTTCGCTCTCTTTTGTGATTAGTCAGACACCCAATTTGCGCCAGATGGCCGCCACAAAACTGCCGGTCTTTATTCCCGATGTGTATGAGTACGAAGGCTGGATTACGCGACCAGAATCGGAGCATATTCGTTCCTGGATGGGGGCACCTATTATTGTGCGCGATCGTTTCGCTGCCGTCCTGGATGTGGCCAGGTCTAAACCCTATTTTTATACAGTCCAGGATCTCCATTATCTCACCGTGTTTGCTGAACAGGCGGCGTTGATGCTGCACAATACGCAGCTTTATGAAGAAACACGTCGCCAGTTTGAACAGCTAAAGGTACTCCATGCGGTCGCGCTGCTTGGCACCCAGGCCAATCATGAAGATGAGTTGATTGAAAGAACAACCCAGATAATCGGCGAGGCCCTCTATCCCGATAATTTTGGTCTACTGCTGTTGGATGAAAAAGAGAAGAAACTGATTGTTCATTCCTCATATCGTCGCCTGAATTGGGATCACCAGTGGCAGGAGGTGCCTTTGGGTGAGGGGATTGTGGGGCATGCAGTTCGGTCGCAACGGCCGTATCGCACTGGTGACGTTACAAACGATCCTTATTACATTCAGGCCGAAAATGAAACCCGCTCCCAACTTACTGTGCCCCTATTGCTCAATGATCGTGTGCTGGGTGTTATCAACACCGAAAGCAGAGAGGCTTACGCCTTTTCTGAGCGAGATGAACAGTTATTGCTGACGCTGGCCAGCCAGTTGGCGACGGCTATCGAGAAGTCACGCTTGCTCATGGCCGAGCGTGCCCGGCGGCAAGAGGCCGAAACGCTGCGGCAAGCGGCAGCCACTTTGACGTCCACACTGGATATCCACCAGGTATTAGATCGTATCCTGGTGCAGCTTAAGAAGGTTGTGGCTTACGACAGCGCCTCGGTGCTGCTGCTGCAAGATGAGCGACTCTATCTGCAGGCCGGCCAGGGATTACCGCTAGAACTCATAGGGCAGGATTTCTCGGCCAACAACGAACTGTTTGCCGAAATACGACAAAGCAAACGGCCGTTATATCTTATCGATGTCCGTGAAGACGGCCGTTTTGAGGGTTGGGGCGGCATCACCCACACACGCGGTTGGCTGGGCGTTCCCCTTCTTAGTCGGGGCAGCGTTTTGGGTCTGCTGGCTATCGACAGCCGCCAGGTAGATGCTTACAATCAACAAGATATTGCCTTAACCCGATCTTTGGCCGATCAGGCAGCCATTGCTCTGGAAAACGCCCAGCTTTACGAATCCGCCCGCAACAGTGCCCAAGAACTGAGTCTGGTCACTGAGGTGCTGCGCATTCTCAATGCTACCCCCATATTTGAAGAAGCTTTTCCCTCCGTTTATACCATCCTCAAACAAATAACCGGCGCTCAAGCCGTTTGTCTGGCTATTCTGGACCGAGAAGGTCGATGGGAATGCTCAGTGATGCACAGTGAGCAAACGATGGACGATATCACTGCTACTAAGGTTAACCTGACCCACTTTGCCGGTTTTGAAAAACTTCTGGCTGACCAGCCCTACATGGCCAACGATTTAAGCCAGAGCGGCAAAAACATTGGTGAGGGGAAATTCTATGAGGACGGTTATCTCTCACTGAGCATGACACCGCTAATGGGCAAACGCCTGCTGGGAGCTATTGGTTTATTGTGGCCGTATAAAAACGGTGTCAACAAGAAGCAGTTGCCATTGCTCAACCAGGTAGCCAATGCTACAGCGCTGGCTATTGAGCGCAGCCGCCTATTCTCTGAAACCAACCGGCAGGCGGATCAGTTAAAGCTGCTTAATGAGTTGGGACGACAGCTTGGTGAACAAATCGACATACCGGCTCTCTGCCGGCTTGTTGTCGATTGTTTGCACCAGGGGTTTGCCTTTACCAACGCGGCCGTTTTTTTACTCGACGAAAGTAACGAATACGTTGTGTTAGAGGCCGCTGCCGGCGTTAATGCCGAGTTTGTTGCGCCAGACGAACAGCGTCAGGTATTGGGGCAGGGGTTTATTGGTCAAGTTGCCTACAGTGGCGAACGGCTGCTGGTCAACGATACCCGCACCCACCCTGACTTTCTGCATACGACTCATAGACGAGTCCTGTCTCAACTGGCACTTCCCTTACAAAGCAGCGAACGAATTTTAGGTGTGATCAACGTGAACAGTGATCAGGCCAACGCCTTTACCGACAATGATGTGGCCATGTTGACCCTGGTGGCTGACCAACTGGCCGTCACGTTAGAAAAGGCCCGTCTGTTTGGTGAAACCCACCGGCGCACGGCCGAATTGGAACTCATCGGTGAAATCTCTACGCTGCTGCGCCGCTCAAATTCTGTAGAGGAGATGCTCTCCCTCATTCTAGACCACTGTCTGAAAATTGTAGATGGGCAGCAGGGCAGCATATTTCTGGTTGACTCCAATACAGGTGATCTGGTTGCCCGCTGGTGTTTACCGACTGTCCCCACACTGATGGCCCGGCGTTACAAACCGGATCAGGGGATTACGGGTTATGTGGCTACCACTGGCGAGATTTAT
Organism: Chloroflexota bacterium; assembly: GCA_046484685.1. Lineage (GTDB taxonomy): Bacteria > Chloroflexota > Anaerolineae > Promineifilales > Promineifilaceae > SLGK01. The sequence goes on from JAWOIM010000751.1 coordinate 2,680, forward strand.
ATCACAAACAACTTACACAATGATCCCTTAGCCCATTTTGCCCCGGAAGAGCTGCCCTTCATAGCCGATTTGCAAGGACTTATGGGGTTACCGCTGCGAACCCAGGAACGGGTTGTTGGCGTTATCTTGCTGAGCCTGAAGCAGCGCCATACGTATACGCAGGCCGAAGTGCGATTATTAAAAGCTATTTCCGATATTGCCGGCAGTGCCCTGGACCGGGCGATGGTTTTGGAAACATTGGAACAGCGCGTGGCGTCACGCACTCGTGAGCTGGCTGAAGCCAATACTCAGTTAAAGGCGTTAGACATATTAAAATCGAAATTTATTTCTGATATGTCCCATGAACTGCGGACGCCGGTTACTAATCTGGGACTTTATATGGATTTGCTAAAGCAGGGTCGGCCGGAAAAACATGCCTATTATTTAGACGTGCTGCGCCAGCAAATTGGCCGGCTAACCCATCTGGTGTCCGATATTTTAAGCCTCTCCCGTTTGGAGATGAGCCGGGGGCGTATTAGCTTCACCCTGGTAGACATGAATCGCTTGGTGAAGCAAACGGTCGATTCGTTTCAACTACGTATTGATGAAGCGGAATTACAACTGACCTGCGTTCTGGAAGCGGATTTGCCGCCGGTGAGTGGTGAACCCAATCAGTTGGCCCAAATTGTGTCTAATTTGTTGTCGAATGCGCTCAATTACACGCCGTCAGGCAATGAAGTGACCGTGCAGACATCACGCCAGAAATCGGATGGTGTATGGGGCATCTGTTTGACAGTCATAGATACCGGCAGTGGCATTGCTGAAGAAGAGAAGGAGTTAATTTTTCAGCGTTTTTACCGAGGGGAATTGGTAGGGCAGTCAAATGTGCCGGGTACAGGGCTGGGGCTGGCTATTGTGCAGGAAGTAGTCAGTTTGCATGGGGGTCATGTTGAGGTTGAAAGCGAGTTAAACAAAGGATCGACGTTTCGTGTTTGGCTGCCGGCCGTAGACGAAACGGCCGTTCCCAATGGAGTGTATCATGAGCAAGCGCAAAGCCTGGTATGAAATAACACAACAATTGGTAGCTGTGGCCATGGGGCGTCAGCCGGCCGACCTGGTACTGCGTAACGGCCGTTGGCTCAATGTCCACAGCGGCGAAATTATTCCTCATATCGATGTGGCCGTCAGCGGTGGCCGCATTGCCTA
>JAWOIM010000089.1:0-4153 GCA_046484685.1 Chloroflexota bacterium
CAATCGTGGAAAGCGGCGTGGGGTTGGCCGGGGATTTGCTGGTAACGGCCGTGGCCGACGAGGAACAACTGCATGTCGGTTGGTTCGGTGACAATGGCCCCATCGGCCGTTACCGTTTGCACCAGATGCTCCATACCGATGCTGCTGTGTTCCTCGTCGGCCACGGCCGTTACCAGCAAATCCCCGGCCAACCCCACGCCGCTTTCCACGATTGTTTTGGCCGCACCCAGCATCGCCGCCAGGCTGCCTTTCATGTCCAGACTGCCGCGGCCGTAGAGACGGCCGTTTCGTAGCTCAGCCGAAAACGGATCTGCCATGCCCTCGACCCCCACGGTATCCAGATGAGCGTTGAGGAGGAGGGAACGGCCGCTGCCCTGCCCCGGCAAGCGTCCCACCACATTCCACCGCCCCGGCGCAATTTCGTAGCTGTCTACGTTCAACCCCAATTGGGTCAGTATATCGGCCGTCAAGCGGGCCGCTTCCGCTTCCCCGGCGCCGTCGGGCGAGAGGGAGGGATTGGTAGAGTCAATTTGCACCAGGCGCACGGCCGTTTCGGCAATAAATTGAGGGTCAATGGAGATATTCATAAAGTTATAACCACGCCTGGCGCAGGGCGGCGATATTGTCGGCTACACGGCCCGGACCGCCAAAGACCGCGCTGCCGGCCACCAGGACATCGGCTCCGGCGGCGGCGATGGTGGCGGCGTTGCCGGGCTTGACGCCGCCATCGACGGAAATCAGGGCCTCTGATTCGACCTCGTTGAGCATCTGGCGCAGCCGTTGGATACGGCCGGTGCTGCCGGGAATATACTGCTGGCCGCCAAAACCGGGATTGACCGACATTACCAGCACCAGGTCCACATCGGGCAGAATAGCTTCCAGGCTGCTGAGCGGCGTGGCCGGGTTGAGGGTGACGCCGGCTTTAACACCCAACTCCTTGATAGCCTGGATGGTGCGATGCAGGTGGGGGCAAGTTTCTACGTGCACAGTCAAGTAGTCGGCCCCGGCCTGGGCAAAGGCATCGAGGTAGCGCTCGGGCTGCTCGATCATCAGATGCACGTCAAGGGGCAGGTCAAACTCCCGGCGCAGGGCGTCTACGACCAGGGGGCCAATGGTGATATTGGGCACAAAATGGCCGTCCATCACGTCGATATGGAGCCAGTCGGCCCCGGCGGTCACGGCCTCACCCACATGGGCGGCCAGCCGGCCAAAGTCGGCCGAGAGAATGGAAGGAGCAAGTTTAGTCATAATTGTGAATTGTACATTGTGAACGGCAATCGGTTGACCGAACACCGAATACCGATCACCAATTACCGTACGCGAAGCGGTCGCACCGCGACATTACCGAATTAAGTCCAACGCTGCCTGAGCCACGGCCGTTCCCGTCAGGCCCAATTCTTTATAAACGCGCTGGTAGGGGGCAGAGGCACCGAAGCGGTTAAGCCCCACAACAGGGCCATTCAGGCCGACGTATCGTTCCCAGCCCAAGGGCGTGCCGGCCTCAACGGCCACGCGAGCCGTGATGGTGCTGGGCAAAATCTGCTGCCGGTACTCGGCCGGCTGGGCGGCAAACAGTTCCCAAGAAGGCATGGAAACCACACGGGCCGAAACTGACTTTTCGGCCAGGAGCTGCTGTGCTTCCAGCGCAATATGGACCTCTGAGCCAGTGGCCAACAGGAGAACCTGGGGCCGGTCGGCGTCGCTCAGCACATAAGCCCCGCGCCGCACGCCGTCGGCCGAGGCGAAGTGGCTGCGGTCCAGCGTGGGAACCCCCTGGCGCGTCAGGATCAGGGCGGTGGGGCCGCTTTTGTTTTCGACAGCAGCCTGCCAGGCAACGGCCGTTTCATTGGCATCGGCCGGGCGCAAAACGGTCAGGTTGGGAATGGCCCGCAAGCTCATCAACTGCTCAATCGGCTGGTGGGTGGGGCCATCTTCCCCCAGGCCAATGCTGTCATGGGTGAAGACATAGATAACGGGCAGTCCCATCATCGCCGCCAGCCGGACGGAGGGACGCATATAGTCGGAAAAGACGAGGAAGGTGCCACCGTAAGGCCGCACGCCGCCGTGCAAGGCCATCCCGTTCATCATACCGGCCATGCCATGCTCACGTACGCCGTAATGGATATAGCGGCCGGAAAAGTCAGTGGCCGTCAAATGGGTCTTCCCTTTCAGGTCGGTCTTATTAGAGCCGGTCAGGTCGCCCGACCCGCCCAGCAGGTAAGGTACATGGGGCGCAATGGCGTTTAGCACCTGGCCCGACGAGGCCCGGGTAGCCGGCGATTTGCCCGCCTCAAAGGTGGGGATGTCGGCCTGCCAGCCGTCGGGCAGTTCGCCATGCAGCGCCTGCTCAAAACGGGCCGCCAGATCGGGATGGGCTGCCTGATACGCCTGGTAACGGGCCTGCCATTCCTCATGGGACGCCGTGTCGGCAGCCATGATCTCATAGGCGTCGTCCGGCACGTGAAATTTCTCCAGAGGCCAGCCGAGGTTCTTTTTGGTCAGCACAATCTCTTCGTCACCCAGCGGCTCGCCGTGGGCCGAGGCGGTATCCTGTTTATTGGGGCTGCCATAGCCGATATGGGTGCGACAAACAATGAGAGACGGCCGTTCTGTCTCACTTCTGGCCGCTTCAATGGCCTCGATAATGGCCTGGGGATCATGGCCGTCGATGCTAACCGTGTGCCAGAGATAGGCTTCATAACGGGCGGCCACATCTTCCGTAAAGCTCAGGTCGGTGGAGCCGTCAATGGTAATGCGGTTATCGTCGTAAAAAACAATCAGTTTGCCCAGCGCCAGATGCCCAGCCAGCGAGCTGACTTCGTGGGAAATCCCTTCCATCACGTCACCATCGCTGGCAATGGCGTACGTGTAATGGTCTACAATGGTATGGTCGGGCCGGTTAAAGCGGGCCGCCAGCCAGCGTTCGGCCAGGGCCATGCCCACGGCGTTGCTCAACCCCTGTCCCAGCGGGCCGGTCGTCGTTTCCACCCCGATGGTGACAAAGTTTTCGGGATGGCCGGGTGTTTTGCTGCCCCACTGGCGAAAATCTTTCAGCTCTTGCAGGGGCAAATCGTACCCGCTGAGATGGAGCAGGCTGTAAACGAGCATCGAGGCATGGCCGGCCGACAGCACAAAGCGGTCCCGGTCGGGCCAGTTGGTCTGCTGCGGGTTATGCTTCAAGTAGCGACGCCACAACACCACGGCTATGTCGGCCAGGCCCATCGGCGTCCCCGGATGGCCGCTCTCGGCCGCCTGCACCGCATCCATCGCCAGCCCACGAATTGTGTTGGCGGCCAGATTATGTTCTTCTAACGAGTAATTATTCATAAGATATTTCCTTAAAAAAGTTAACGCAAAGCGGCAAAGTCAGCAAAGTGGCAAAGGAAAGACATAAAGCTTTTGTTTTTCTTTGCCCCTTTGCCTTCTTCGTTTCTTTGCGTTAATTTTTTATTTAGCGCGGCGCCATGCGTATGGCCCCATCCAATCGAATCACTTCACCGTTAAGCATTTCGTTTTCGATGATGTGCTGTACCAGGGCGGCATATTCTTGGGGCCGGCCGAGACGCTGGGGAAAGGGAACCTGCTGGGCTAATGAGTGGCGCGCTTTGTCGGGCAGTCCGGCCAGCATGGGGGTCTCAAAGAGGCCGGGAGCAATGGTCATGACACGAATGCCGTGCCCGGCCAGTTCACGGGCAATGGGCAGCGTCAGACCGACCACACCCCCTTTCGAGGCCGAGTAAGCAGCCTGTCCCACCTGGCCGTCAAAAGCAGCCACGGAAGCGGTGTTGATGATCACGCCTCGCTCGCCCGCTTCGTTGGGGTCTCCCTGGCTGATAGCAGCGGCGGCCAGACGGATGACGTTGAAGGTGCCGATCAGGTTGACCTCGATCACTTTGCTAAAGGCGGACAGGTCATGGATGCCACGGCTGCTGAGAACTTTGGCGGCGATGGCCACGCCGGCGCAGTTGACCACCCCGTGCAAACCCCCAAAGGTATCAACGGCGCTAGAAACGGCCGTTTGCACACTGGCCTCATTGGTTACATCCGTTTTAATAAAACGAACGGCCGTGCCCAACTCGTCGGCTAACGCCTGGCCCGCTTCTTCATTCACGTCGGCAATTATCCCGTTAGCCCCGGCGGCCACCAATCGCCG